>NZ_JAYKSL010000020.1:0-96575 GCF_035481585.1 Salipiger marinus
GTGAGAGACAAAAACCAGACCAGTGCGCCCTAACTTGCGGCGCGCTGCCCGTCATGCCCTCGAATTCCGTTCCGCCTCGTCTGCAACCAGCTCCGCGTTCCCGCCTCGCCGCCGCCCCGTCTGGCGTCCCGTCAGCACCTCAGCGCCGCCGGTGAGGGGCTATCTACGGAATACAACAAACACCCGCAACCCCTTTTTCGCAAAAACTTCACGGGCAACAGAAAGAAAGGTTTTTCGCCTATCCCGAGGGCGTTGCGCCCCTCTCGGGCGCTGGCCTGCACCTTCAGGCTCGCACCGCGCGCCCCTTGGGCCCCCATCCTCCGAATCCCTGCCCTATCCCCCGGCGAGAGATGGGGCCTGCCGCGCCGCGTGTCCCCGGCCCCGGGGAGGTCCGCCGCGCCTCCAGCCCCCCTTTGCGCAGAAGAAGGCGCGGTCACGGGTCCGGCCCCTCCCCTTGATTTTGAGGTAGCAAAATGCCACCTTGGCGGGAGATCGAGGAGGACATCATGGCCCAGTCAGTGAAGCTTTCAGATGACGTGATGGCGAGCGTGCGCCGGGAAGCCGATCTCCACAGCCGGTCCGTTGCTGGCCAGATCACCCACTGGCTGCGGCTCGGACGGGCGATCGAGCAGTCGGGCGCCTATGACCATACCCGCGTGACGGCAGCACTGGAGGGCCGCCTCGACACGGTCGAGCTCGGGGACGAGGAAGCCGCCGCCTGGCTGGATGCGTTCACCGAAAAGATGTCTGCCCCTTCCACGACGGAACAGGCCTTCTTTGCCAAGCGGCAGAAGCTTGGCCGGGGTGTCGGCCTCGACGCGGCCGGAAACCTCATTCATGCGGCAGGATCTGACGCGGCAGCATAAGACCCAGTCTCGTCCTGCTTGCGGGCCCGAACGGCGCGGGAAAATCCACGCTCTATCAGACCCGGGTCGCCCCGAGCTTTTCCGGGCCGTTCATCAATGCGGACCTGATCCAGCGCGACGAGCTCAGGGATGCCTCGATGGAGGCGTCCTACAGGGCGGCAAGGATCGCAGCCGAACGCCGGGCGGACCTTCTGGAGGCCCGCAAGAGCTTCGCGACCGAGACCGTCTTCTCCCACCCCTCGAAGCTGGACGTCATCACGGACGCGCGCGCGCGCGGTTATATGGTCATCGTCATGCATGTGGGCGTGGATGATCCGGACCTCTCGGTCGCGCGGGTGCGGGCCCGCACCGAAGAAGGAGGCCACGACGTCCCCGAGCAGAAGATCCGCGACCGCTATGCAAGAGGCCAGCCCCTGATCCGGCAGGCCGTGCGTCAGGCCGACCGGGGCATGGTCTTCGACAACTCGAGACTCAACGCGCCGCCTCGCCTGTCCCTCCTCTTTGCCGCGGGGCGTCTTGTTCAGGCGGAACCGGTGCTGCCGCGCTGGATCCTGTCCGGCTATGCCGAGGATCTGGTGATCTGACGCCGTGTTTTGCCCGCGACAGAAGATGCGCGCCCTGTGTTTGCCATGGAAGGGGTCACTTCCTGACGGCAGAGCCCGTCCGGGCAACCTCCTCAAGGCATCGGGCAAGCGGGATGTCCGTCAGCCTGCGGACCTGAAGCCAGAGTTTCCCGGCATAGGACGCTGTCACACCGGGTCGCCTGCGGACCGCTGGCCTTGGCGCAGATCTTTCCGGAGTCTGCTGTCGGCCTGCCAATGCCGGTCATGATCCGAGGTAGAGGCCTGCCATGGCCTCGGCTGTGTCCTGATCGGCGGGAAAGAACGCCTCGATCGTCACTTCGGACAGGGTGACATCGACCGCCGTGCCAAAAACCGTCGTCGTGCTGATGAAGGACAGCGGACCCCTGCTGCTTTTCAGCCGCAGCGGGACCGCGATATCCTGAGGCTGCCTTGGCATTCGGGGCTGTTTTGCGGGTTCGGGGCAGGGCAGCGCTGTGAGTTCGGCCCGGAGAGCGGCAAGGCGCGCGTCAGCCGTTGCCTCGATCTCATGATCCAGCCGGGCAAGGACATGCGCGCGCCACGCGCCAAGGTTGAGGATACGCGGGGCGAGGCCTTCCGGATGGAGGCTTACGCGCAGAACGTTCACCTCCCCTGCCAGCAGGTGCGGCGCGACGCCGGTCAGCAGGTAAGGCACGGCGGCGTTTGCGGCGAGCAGGGTCCAGTGGCGATCCACCGCCAGCGCGGGATGCGGCAGATGCCCGCGCAGAATCCGGCTGACCGCCTCGCGGGCGGCAGAAAGGTCGGGCGCGTCAAGCGGGCGTTGCGGGAACTGCGCCGCATAACCGCCCGCGTTGAGCATGAGATTCCGGTCCCGCAGCGGCAGGCCGAGATGTTCGGCCAGCTGCAGGATCATGTCGCGGCTTGGCTGGGAGCGGCCCGATTCCAGAAAGCTC
This sequence comes from Salipiger marinus, assembly GCF_035481585.1. NCBI lineage: Bacteria > Pseudomonadati > Pseudomonadota > Alphaproteobacteria > Rhodobacterales > Roseobacteraceae > Salipiger > Salipiger marinus. The sequence goes on from NZ_JAYKSL010000020.1 coordinate 2,383, forward strand.
AGGTGGCGCTGTGAAATCTGCGCCTCGAGGGCAAGCGCGAGCTGGCTGAGCCTGCGCCGGGTCCGCCACTGCTTCAACAAGGATCCGACCGTGTGCTTCTGCTCCATGGGGGCAGCCTCTTTGTTCATGCGCCTCGGTCCAATTACCTCTGAGGTAATGGACGGCTGTCGCCGGTCGCAAGATAGTCGGGCCATCCCTTCGGCAAGCGGAGCCTGAAATGATCGAAGATCCACATAGACCCAGCCTGAGAAACATCCTCGCCCTCGACGCGGCGACATGCACCGCCATGGGGCTGCTGCTTGTTCTGGCCGCGGGGCCGGTTGCGCGGCTGACGCAGATTCCGTCAGGACTGCTGTTCTGGGCGGGGCTGCTGCTGCTGCCCGTCGCCGCCTTCATGGCGCTTGTGGCCAGAGCCCTGCCTCCGCCCGGCTGGGCGGTCGCCGTGATCGTGGCGGCAAACCTGCTCTGGGTTGCGGCCAGCCTGATCCTGCCGGGGGCGGGCGTGTTTGCGCCAAGCGCCCTGGGCTGGGTCTGCATTCTGGCGCAGGCAGCGGGCGTCGCGCTGTTCTCCTGGCTGGAATGGACGGCACGTCCTGCGGCCATTGCGAAAATCCGACGCCGAACCGAAAGACCGCGCCCATGACCTGCTATGCCATCGGCCATCTGCGGACCGTCCAGATGGGACCAGAGATCATCGCCTATCTCGACGCCATCGATGCCACTCTGGCGCCGTTCGACGGACGGTTCCTCATTCATGGCGGCCAGAACCATCTGCTGGAAGGGAGCTTCACCGGCGATCTGATCGTGATCGCCTTCCCGGATCTGGCCCGGGCCCGAGGCTGGTATGGATCGCCGGACTATCAGAAAATCCTGCCGCTTCGGTCGGAGAATGCCGAAGGCGACGTGTTCATCATCGAAGGTGTGGCTGCGGATCATCGCGCACCCGACATCCTTCGGCAGGAAGCATGACCGCAGGCGCGTCAGGGATCGCCATCGATGCCGCATATCAGGGGGATCCTGCGGTCATTTACCGGAACCCGCGCGGATCCCATCCGGGCCACAAAGACCGCTGCCCCCGGCCCGAATTGGGCGGTGATCCGCGCTGTCATCCTGCGGGGGTGTGAAATCGGCGGGCGGGTGCCGCCCGGCATGGGGCGACGAGGTGGGGCGGCAGGTGCTAGATTCAGGGCGCGCAGGTTCAGGAATGGCGCCAGTCAAAAGGGAGAGCCCATGAAAATCCGGCCGGGGAAAAATATCGCAATCAAGGTGCCGCGTCACAAATGGCAGGAAACGGTGGCCTTCTACCGCGACAAGGTCGGGCTGAAGGTCGCAAGGGAGCTGACGAACAGCGTCGGATTTGTCTTTGGCGAGATGACTTTGTGGGTGGACAGGGTCGAACGGCAAAGTCAGGCTGACGTCTGGCTGGAGCTTTTTACAGAGGATCCGGATCGCGCGCTCGATCATCTGGAAAGCCCGCAGCGCGACGAGCTGGAGCCTCTGGACGGTGTGACCGGGCATTGGACTTCGGATCCGGCTGGCGTGGTCCTGCTGCTCAGGAACGAATGACCGCACCGGCTGTTCCTGGTGAAATCCGGCAATTCCGACGCACCGCCGCTGGGGCGTCCGGAGGGGTCTTTGCGTGTCAGGCTGGCTGCGGCAGGTCAGAACACGCAGATCTGCGCGTATCTCGCAGGGCCCGATTTGCAGTGAATTAATTTGCTTAAATTAATTCTTGTAAATAGCCTAAATAACAAGAGTTCACCACCAGACTGTGAGGCAATAATGACCACATTTCCGGTGCTGTCTCGCGCGGCGATAGACGCCTATGATCACCTTTCGCTTCCGGTCTGGGTGTTTTCGGCCAAAACCCTTCGGATTCTGAGCGCGAACGCCGCCGCGCGCGACTGGGTCGGATATGACGCTGAGACATTGCAGGCCATGACCATCGCCGATCTGCGGCCCGAAGCGGACCGGGGCAGGATCGTGGATCGGGTCCGCGCGTTCGATGGCGTCAGAGCCGATGCCGGGACTTGGACCATCGTCGCAAGCTCGGGCATTCCCTACACCGCCTCGTTCACCTGGAGCAAGGTCGTAGTCGAAGGCGCCGAAGCGGTCGTGGCAAGCATCCGCGATGTGACGCGGATTGCCCAAGCCGAAGCGCTTGTCGAAGCGCTGAGCCATCAGAACGAAACGCTGCGCCGGACTGCCAGCCTGTCAGCGGCGCATCTTTCGAGGCTGTTTGACGGGCTTCCCGGCAAGATGGTGGTGCTGACACCGGGGGACTACACGATTGTGGCCGTCACCGATGAATATGCGCATGCCGTGAGGCTGGACCGCGACGCGTTGCTGGGCAGGCGGCTGCTGGACCTGTTCCCCGACGACCCCGCCGACCCGCAGGCGGATGACGCGGGCAACCTTCGCGCCTCGCTGCGCCGCGTGGCCTCTCTGCGCGTGACCGATGTGATGAACCTGCAATGCCAGCCCGTGCGCCAGTCCGATGGCGCATTGCAGGACCGGTTCTGGCTGCCGCGCAACAAGCCCGTGCTCGATGCTGACGGGCATCTCATCTACATCGTCCACCGTGTCGAGGACATGACCGAGGTTCTGGCCGGGAAAGGCGCACCCGACACGCCCGGGGCCGACGCCATCACCGCGCTGCAGACGCGCACCGCGCTCTTTGCGCTGCGCGAGCGGGAAACGCGGCTGAAAACCGCGGAGATGCTGCTGGATCTCGGCGCATGGGAATATGACTTCGAACGCGGCGCCCTGAGCTGGTCTGACCGGGCGTTCGACATTTACGGCGTCCCGCGCGACCGGGAGGCGCCGGATTTTGATGGCTATGTCGCGCTGGTGCATCCCGATGACCGGCAGCAGATGCTGGCCGCCTATACCTGTTTCTTCGAGTCGGGCGCGCCGGAGATCGAGTTCCAGCACCGGATTCTCCGCGCCGACGGAACGCTGTCGTATATCCGGGGCGTCGGCGTGCGGCATCAGGTGGACGGGCGCGACATCGCCATAGGCTTCGTGCAGGACATCACCGCCATCAAGCTGACCGAGGAAGAACTGCTGCGTCAGGGGCGGCGGCGCGAGCTTGCGGGGCGTCTGGCGCGTCTCGGAAGCTGGCACGCAAGCCTTCAGGACACGCATGTGTCATGGTGTGACGTGACCGCGGACATTCACGATGAACCCGACGGCTTCTCGCCGACGCTGGAACAGGCCATCTCTTACTACATCCCGGAACATCGCGACCGCATTCGCGCAAAATTCGAGGCCTGTGCGAAGGAAGGCCGCCCCTACAACGAAACCGTGCAGATCGAAACAGCCAAGGGACGGCGGGTCTGGGTGCGCACGCTCGGCGAGCCGATCCGCGACGAGAGCGGCGCAATCATCGCGGTCGAAGGCGCGTTTCAGGACATCACCGACCTGATTGCGGTGCAGGACAAGGCCTCGGACCTGTCCGCGCGGCTCCGGGCAACGCTGGAGGGCATGAACGATGCCTTTTTCCTGCTGAACGAGGCCTGGCAGTTTGCCTTCATGAACTCCATGGCTGAAGCATTTCTGCAACGTACGCGAGACGACCTGCTGGGCAAATCCCTCTGGCAGGAATTCCCGGAGGCGGTCGGCAGCACCTTTCAGGAGCATTACGAGCGCGCAATCGCCGAAGGGTGCGCCGTCCGTTTTCAAGCGTATTATCCTCCGCTGCAGAGATGGTTCGAAGTCAGCGCGGACCCCACCACAGCCGGGCTTGCGGTATATTTCCGGGACATCACGCAGCAACGCGCCCAGAATGCCCACCTGCGTCTTCTGGAAGCCGCAGTCTCGCGTCAGAGCGACATTCTGCTGATTACCGAAGCAGAGCCGATCGACGCACCGGATGGTCCAAAAATCGTCTATGTCAATGACGCCTTCGAGCAGCTCACCGGCTTCTCCCGCGACGAGGTGATCGGACTGACCCCCCGCCTGCTGCAGGGCCCGAAGACCCAGCACGAGGAGCTTTACCGTATCCGTCAGGCGCTGGAGAAATGGCAGCCGGTCCGGTCGGAGCTGATCAATTACACCAAGTCCGGCGAGGAATTCTGGCTGGAGCTCGACATCGTGCCGATGGCGGACGAGACGGGCTGGTTTACCCATTGGATCGCGGTCGAGCGGGACATCACCGCGCGCAAACAGGCCGATCTGGCGCTTCAGGCCAATGAGGAACGGTTCCGTCTGGTCAGCAAGGCGGCGGGCAGCGCCATCTGGGACTGGGACGTGACGATTGGCCAGCAATGGTGGAGCGAGGGCCTGCGCGACATTTTTGGACATGAAAGGGATACGTCCGGCACGGTGCCGACCGTCTGGCGCCGGCATGTCCATCCCGACGACATGGCGCAGGTCAATGCCGCCTTGGACCGTCTGATGACGGATCAGGACAGCGTCCTGCGCGAGCAATACCGGTTTCGGCGGGCGGATGGCAGCTGGGCATTTGTCGAGGACAGGGCCTTTGCCCTGCGCGATGACAACGGCAGGGTGCGCCGTGTTCTGGGATCGCTGACCGATATTACAGATCAGAAACTGCTCGAAGAGCGGCTGAGCCAAGCCCAGAAAATGGAAACGGTCGGTCAGCTGACTGGCGGCATAGCGCATGATTTCAACAACTTGCTGACAATCATTCTGGGCAATACCGAAATCCTTGCAGAGGATCTGGGCGAGCTGCCGCATCTGCAGAGACTGGCCAAGATGTGTTTGGACGCAGCCGACCGCGGGGCGGAGCTGACCAGCCGGCTGCTGGCCTTTTCCCGCAGACAGGCCCTCGAGCCCAAGGTTCTGGATGTCGCGCAGCTTGTTCAGGGCATGGACGGGCTGCTGCGGCGGACGCTGCCCGAAAGCGTCGAGATCGAGATCGTGCGCGCGGGCGGGCTCTGGAAAATCGAAGCGGATGCCTCGCAGCTTGAACTGGCGCTGCTCAATCTCGCCGTAAACGCCCGCGACGCTATGCCGAACGGCGGCAACCTGACCATCGAGATGGCCAATGCCATGCTGGATGACGAGTATGTCGCCCTGGAACCCGATGTCAGAGCCGGGCAGTATGTGGTGATTGTCGTCACCGACACGGGCACCGGGATTCCGCCGGAGGTGATCGACCGGGTGTTCGAGCCATTCTTCACCACAAAGGAGGTGGGCAAAGGCTCCGGCCTCGGGCTGAGCATGGTCTACGGCTTCGTCAAACAGTCCGGCGGACATATCCGGGTCTATTCGGAACTGGGCGAAGGCACCGCGATCAAGATGTATTTCCCGCGCTCCCGGATCAAGCAGGAGGTCATCGTCACGCTCCCTGCCGCGCGCAAGCTGATCGGCGGCACCGAGACCATTCTTGTGGTCGAAGATGACGACGCTGTCCGCCAGCATGTCACCGCGCAGCTTCAGGGGCTGGGCTATCAGGTGCTGGAAGCCGCCACAGGCGCCGAGGCCATGGACGTTCTGGACCAGTCGCCTGCGGTCGACCTGCTGTTCACCGATGTGGTCATGCCGGGGGGCATGGGGGGGCGGGATCTCGCGGATGCGGCGCGCAAGCTTCGGCCAAGCCTGAAGGTCCTGTTCACGTCCGGCTATACTGAAAACTCGATCGTCCATCACGGGCGTCTGGACCCGGGCGTCAAGCTGCTGAGCAAGCCCTACCGGCGTGAAAAACTGGCCGTAAAAATCCGCGAGGCCTTGGACAACGCCGAAGACTGAGGCGGAGCGGTTGGGCATGGCGATGCCGCGGGCGGAGGGTCAGACCCTTGCAGCCTTGCGGCACAGGAAACCCCCGGAAGGGCCGTCCGGACCTGAACCCCGCTAGAGCAGGTCGTCGACGGCGTTCAGCAGCGTTGCCCTTCTGAACGGCTTCTGAAGGATCGCGTTTGCCCCGAAGAGCTCGGCACTGCTGGTAATTCCGCGCAACTCGGCAGTTCCCGTAGGGATATACCTGGATCCCCCCGTGACGATCAGGATGGGCGTCTTTTTGCAGACCTTGCGGATTTCCATAACCATCTCCAGCCCGTCAAAATGCGGCATGAAGAGGTCCGAAATGATCAGATCGAAGCTTTCCTTGGACAGCATCTTGGGGACGCGGTCGGAAGAGCTTTCCACAGTCACCTCGTGCCCGGAAGTCACGAGAATGGTCTCCATGGTCGCCGCTACGGCAGCATCGTCATCTACGATGAGGATCTTCGCCATTCTTGTTTCCTCCTTCGACGAGACGTGCCTACAAGGCTGCAGAAAATTCAACGCTGCCGCCCCGACCCCGCGGAGGCGCATGCCCCCTTTGGCAACATGACCTAAGGTGCTTTCAGGCGCAGGCAAACCTGCCAGGTCGTTTAGCATGAACAACCATGGGCATACAGAGCCAGCTGGACCCGCGACGATTCGCTTCAGCCTCGCGCTCGTCCTCAAGCTGCTTCAGTCGGCGCTTCTCGTCAGGCAGCAACCCGCCATACTTCTTCTAGGCAAAGTAGGTCGACTGCCTGATCCCTGCCTTGAGGCACTTCTCGGCGACCGACGTCCCCTCCTCGCCTTGTTTCAGGATCAACGCCTTCTGCGTGTCTATGAACTTCGATATCTTAATCGTTTGCGGGTTTCGCAAAATCCGGGACGGGCATTTCGGTAAATCCCGGACACGCGCCTCATAGGACCTCTGACGGGGCCGACATCCACCGACAGCACGCGACGCATGCCCTCGATGCCTGGATCCGCGCCTGCCATAGAAGCCGCCCCCATCAGGTGCCTGCCCGGCGTCGGTCAGCCGAGGCATACACATTGGTGGCTTGCCCTGCGCAGATTCCGCTGGGACGGGACACAGTCACAATGTCATCAACCTCTAGGGCGTGCTACGGTGCTGAGGGGGCGGATTTCAGACTGAGGCCCGTCATGTCGCGATCATACGGTCATTTGCTCACACATCCAAAAAATACAGAAAGCTGTTCCTATCGTGACTTTTTGGAAAGATGACCGACAGAAACAGCCGCTACACCGTCAGCTGTTTCTCTCCATGCTGGTTGTATTGGGGATAGTCGCCATGAGCCTGGTCGTTGTGGGCTATAACGCAATCAGCGTGACGGATACGACTGCGAAGGCAAGGCAGGAACGCTTTGCGGCAAGACTTCTTGAGGCGGAAATCAACAGCCTGCCGGACCAGCAGCGCAGCGCCACGGTCTGGGATGACGCGGTCCTCAACACCGAACTGCGCGATGACGACTGGATCGACGGCAATCTTGGCGCCTGGATGCAGGATTATTTCGGGCATGACGAAAGCTATCTTCTGGATCGCGACGACCGCCCGATCTTTGCCTCGGTCGATGAAGAGCGCCAGCCTCTGGAAGTCTTTGACGCGCGTGCGGAGGACATTGCCCCGCTTGTCGGACGGCTGCGCGCCCTGATGTCCGAGGCAAGTCAGAATGTCGAAAATCCTTACGAAGAACTGGCCGAGGTGTCGGTGGTTTCTGCGGTACACCTCGATACCGGCCCGGCCATTGTCGCCATTGTCCCCATCATCTCCGATACCGGGGAGATCGCGCAGGTCCCCGGCTCCGAAAACCTTCATGTTGCGGTGAGATATCTCGACGCGGAGTTTGCCCGGACAATTGGCGATCCTATCGAGCTCCGGCAGGTCGCCTTTTCAGACGATGCCTCCTCGGATGACCTGGCAAGGGTGCCTGTGACCGATAGCGACGGGGCGCCCGTGACATGGCTGGTCTGGACTCCCGAACGCCCCGGGATGGGGCTTTTTTTCAGCGTCCTGCCCGTGCTGTTTGCCAGTGCTGTGGCCATCGCATTTTTTCTTTGGTGGATCATTCAGCGCCTGCTCCGCGTGTCGAAACAGTTGCGGACAAGCGAGGAGCGGCTGCAGCAGTCGCAAAGGCTGGAAGCGGTAGGCCAGCTGACCGGGGGCATCGCCCATGACTTCAACAACCTGCTGACGATCATCATGGGAAATACCGAGGCGATTCAGGACCGGCTGGGACCGGACCATCCCCTGCGGCCCTCTGCCGATCTGACCGCGCTGGCCGCGGACCGTGCTGCGGATCTGACAAGCCGCCTGCTGGCGTTTTCCCGCAAGCAGGCGCTGCAGCCGCAGGTCACCGACCTGAACGCTGTCGTCTCTGGAATGGAAGGCATGTTGCGCCGCACAATCACCAAGGACATCGACATCAGGATCGTGGCCGCAGCAGATCTCTGGCGGACAGAGGTCGACCCCGCCCAGATCGAGTCCGCATTGCTTAATCTTGCGATCAATTCCCGGGATGCCATGCCCGAAGGGGGTGTCCTGACAATCGAGACGGCCAATGTTGCCCTCGACGAGGACTATGTGGCAAGCGAACCCGGCCTGACTGCGGGTGAATTCGCCATGATCTCGGTCAGCGATAACGGACACGGCATCGCGAAAGAGCAGCTTGGCCGGGTATTTGAGCCGTTCTTCACCACGAAGCCTGTCGGAAAGGGCACCGGTCTGGGGCTGAGCATGGTCTATGGCTTCGTGAAGCAGACCGGGGGTCATATCAGCGTCTATTCGGAACCCGGCAATGGCACGACCGTAAAGATCTATTTCCCACGGTATTATGGCACCACTCCGGCACCAGCCGGAAAGGTGCAAGAAAAAGCCGCCCTACCCGGGCAGGAGACCATTCTGATCGTGGAAGACGACAGCCTGATCTCGCAGCAGCTTTCGTCCCAGCTGACGGATCTTGGCTATAGCGTGCTGGCGGCCCCAGCCGGCGCCGCCGCACTGGCCATCCTGAAAGAGCGCAGGGACATTGACCTGCTTCTGACCGATATCATCTTGCCCGGAGGCATGAACGGGCAGCAGGTTGCCGAGGCTGCCAAAGCGATCAATCCTCAGCTGAAGCTTCTTTACACCTCCGGCTATTCCGAAAACGCGATCATACATCATGGGCGGCTCGCGCCGGGCACGGAACTGCTGAGCAAACCCTATCGCCGCTCCGAACTCGCTTTGAAGATACGTCAGGTTCTGGAGGCGTGAGCCCGCTGAAAACCGAACCGGCTGACCGAGTGCCGATTGGACAGGCCTTCTGACGTCGCGCCAAGTGACCGGTCCCGGCCCCCTCCCCTGCGGCCTCAACGACTACCCCTTCAGGATCAGGGCGGCGCCGCTGACGATGGAGAAGATCAGCACCGCAAGCCGCAGCGCGGGGCCGTTGATGCGGGCATGGACCACGCGGGAGAGGAGGGTGCCGACCAGCACGGCGGGCACAAGCATGACCGCCGCCAGCATCTGGTCCTGCGTGATGCGGCCCGAGAGCAGCAGGATCACCAGCGAGATGACCTCGCCCACCAGGAAACAGGTGGCGACGGTCGCGCGCAGGGTCGGCCCCTCGGCATGCTGATAGAGCAGCGCGAGGGGCGGGCCGCCGATGCCGGTCGCGGTCTCGGTGATGCCGGTGAAGAGCCCCACCCCCACCGAAGCTGGCGGGGTGATCCGGAAGGGCGGCGCCATCAGCGCCACCGCCGCGGCAAGGATGGTCAAAAGCCCCACCGCGATCTCGAGCTGGCGGACCGACAGCGCGATCAGCACCGCCATGCCCAGAAAGGTGCCGAAAAAGCGGCCCGCCGTGATCCAGCCCGCGCCCTGCCGGTCGATGGCCTGACGCTCTCGCCATGCGACAAGCAGGTTGAGCGGCAGCATGAGCACCAGCAGCGTCACCGGCAGATAGGTGGCATCGACGAAGCCGAAGACAGGCGCCATGATCAGCGCAAAGCCGATGCCGACGGCGCCTTGGATGAAGGCGGCACCGCCCACCAGCAGCGACAGGGTCAGGAAAATCGTCAGGGTCACGCGGGCCTCGCGGCGCTCAGGCTGTCCGCCGTCGGATGAAGGCGCTGGATCGGTGCCGCAGCAATCGCGGGGCCCGCCCTGTCGCGGATTTCGGCCATCAGGGCGCGGGCGTCCCAGTCGACGGGCCAGCCCCCGACCATGCGCAGCCGCCCGCAGGTGAAGACCGCGTCGATCTGATCACGGCTGCCATAGCGCACCAGTTCCCATGTCAGATCGTGGGAGGGGGTGAATTCCGGACGGTCGAGATCCACCAGCAGGAAATCCGCCGCAAGGCCCGGCGCGATGCGACCGGTGACGGCGGCAAGGCCGCTGGCCTCGGCGGCCATGCGGGTGGCGGCGTCCAGCCACAGCCAGCCCGCGCCGCAGGAACTGTCCCCCGAGGCAAGGCCATAGCTGATGCGCTGCAGGCTTTCGGCGGCATCCATCAGCCGGAAGCCGTCGGCGCGCGTGCCATCGGTGCCAAGCCCGAACCGGATCCCCAGCGCCTGCATCTGCAGCGCGGGCGCCACGGCATTGCCTTTCCAGACCGAGGCCACGGGGTTATAGGCCACCGCCGTTCCGGTCTCGCGCAGCAGGGTCAGTTCGGAGGGCGTGACCAGCGTGGCATGGGCGATCAGGGTCTGCGGCCCAAGCGCGCCGACATGGGCCAGATGCTCCAGCGGGCGGCAGCCCCGCGCGATCACCGATCGTTCGACCGCGGCCAGATGCTCGTTCACATGGGTCTGAAAGACCGCCCCCGCCTCTGCCGCCATGCGCGCGACATCGCGCAGCATCCCGTCGCTGGCCGCCTCGGGGATCGAGATCGCCAGCGACGGATGGATCAGCGGATCGCCCGCATAATGGGCCAGATGCGCCTCGGCGCTGCGCAGGATGCTGTCGCGGTCGGGGATTTCGGCCGATCCGCCCAGATCGTTGCAGATCCGCGCGATCACGGTCCGCAACCCGGTTTCGCGCGCCGCATCCGCGAGCCTGCCCACATGGCCCGCCGACCGCGTGCCGGCATCGACGGCGGTGGTGAAGCCGCCGCGCAGGCATTCCAGCGCCGCAAGCTTGGCGGAGAGATAGACCATATGTTCGTCAAGGCTGCCTTCCAGCGGCACCCAGATGCGGCGGAAGATCTCGGAGGGCTCGCCAAAGACCAGCGACTTGCCCAGCGACTGGGTCAGATGGGTATGGGTGTCGATGAAACCGGGCATCATCAGGTGATGCGGCAGGTCGACCCGGCCCGCGCCGGGATGGCGGGCGCGCAGCACCTCCGCCTCGGCGATCTCGGCAAAGCGGCCCGCTTTCAGCAGGACGGCCAGTCCGGGCCGGGGACCCGAGGGCAGCAGAAGCCGCCCCGGAGCCACGATCAGGTTTTCGGTCGACGCAAAGGCGTGACGAAGGTCGGTCACTGGGCAGTCTCCCCCGTGTCATGAGGTTTGGGTGCGTTGAACTGGAACATCGCGTTGACGAGGGCGGCGGTGATCGTCCCCATCGCGAGGCCGTTGCCGAGGATCATCTGCGACCATTGCGGGAACTGGCTGTAGACGCCCGGCACGAGGATCGGCATCAGCCCCATGGCAAGCCCCGAGGCGAGGGTGAACATCGCGCCATGGTCGCGCAGATCGACCCGGCTCAGCACATGGATGCCGATCACGCCGATGATCGAGAAGACGATGACCGCGGTGCCGCCCACAACCGCCCCGGGCAGCACGCTGGCCAGCCGCGACACCGGCGCGATCAGCGCGATGATCACAAGGATCACCCCCGCCGCCGCGGTCACATAGCGCGAGCGCACGCCGGTGGCGCGGACGATGCCGACATTTTCGCCCGAGGTGATGATGAGCGAGGTGCCGAACATCCCACCCAGAACCGAGGCCACGGCATCGCCGCGGATGGTGCGCGGCACGATGGCATGGGCATCGCCCTTGCGGTCCACGATCTCGGCGGTGGCGATGGTCTGGCCGGTGGCCTCCGCCATGGAGATGATCGAGACGATGATCAGCGGCAGCGAGGCGAGGATGTCGAATTTCGGCATGCCGAAGGGAAAGAGCTGCGGCACCGCCAGCAGCGGACCCTGCATCACGCCCGAGGCGTCAAGCCGCCCCAGCGCCGCCGCCAGAAGCGTGCCCGCGATCAGCCCCAGCATGACCGAGATCCGCTGCAGCGTGCCGGTGAAGACGCGCGAGAAGATCACCGTCAGCGCGATGGTCGCAAGGGCAAGGCCCACATTGACCGGATCGGCAAAGCCCTCGCTGCCCGGCCTGCCGGTGATGGCGCCGCCATAGATCTTGACGAGGTTCACCGCGACCAGCAGCAGCATCGTGCCCACCACGATCGGCGGAAAGAACCGCAGCAGCCGCCGGAAGACCGGCAGCGCAAGGAAATAGAACAGCCCTGTCATCAGCACCGCGCCAACGGCGGTCTGCACGTCGGTCTGGGTGGCGATGGCAAGGAAGATCGCGATGGGGGCACCCCCCGGCACCATGATGAAGGGCAGCCGCGCCCCCAGCCCCGCCGGACCGAAGCTCTGCAGGATCGAGCCCAGACCGCAGACCAGAAAGGTCGCGCTGATGATCGACACCGTCAGCGCGGGCTCGAAGCCCAGCGTCTGCGCAACCAGAAACACCGCCGTGATCGGCGAGGCGGCCATGACCAGCACATGCTGGAAGCCATAAAGGACCAGATCCTTCAGCGGCAGTTTCTCGTCCACCGGATCGAGCCGGGGGTGGTGGTCCAGCACCTTCGTCATATGCATTGTCCCTGTGTGCATGAGCGGCGTCTGCTTGCGCAAATCTTCTGCGATTTTTATGCAAATCGTTTTGCTAAACTCCGATTTACCATGGTGAACGATTCGTGCAAATCGTTTTGTTGCCTCGCTGCGGCGCGGGTGCTAGGAAGGCCGCGCAGCGTGGACGGGGGATCAGGTGCGAAAACCGACCATCTCGGATCTGGCCCGGGCGGCGGGCGTGTCGGTGACGACGGTCTCTCATGCCTTCAGTGGCCGCCGCCATGTCGATCCCGAAACCCGCGACCGGATCCAGCGGTTGGCCGATCAGCTGGGCTATCACCCCAGCAGCACGGCCCGCGCGCTGCGCAGCGGGCGGACCGGGATCATCGCGCTGGCCTCCTCCATGCCCTTCGCCGTGGCGGCGGGCCCCTCGCGCCTTGGCTTTCTGATGGAGATCGCGGCCTCGGCGGCCATGTCGGCGCTGACCCGCGATCTGGCGCTGTGCCTGATCCCGCCCCATCCTTCGGCGCAGAGCTACAGTGCGGCAAGCTTTGACGGGGTGATCCTTGTCGAGCCGATGCGGGATGACCCGCTGGTCGCGCATTTCGAGGCGCGCAAGACCCCCATCGTCTCCATCGGCACGGTGGCGGGCCGTCCGGACATTCCGGCGGTCGACATCCGGTCCCGGCAGACCGCAGAAATGCTGCTGGATCATCTGGCCGGACAGGGCTGCCGTCAGGTGGCGGCCCTGATCGGCGCGGGCTCGCGCACTAGCCAGATCGAGAGCATCGAGGCTTATGAGGCCTTCGCCGCCCGGCAGCAGATCCGCCCCCGGCTCCTGCTGCTTGACGAGGAGGAGGCCGAGGAGACCGCCTATGGCCAGATGTGCGACCTGCTGCACAGCGATCCGGAGATCGACGGCATCTTCGCCGCCATCGACGCCTTTGCAACCGGCGCGGTCCGCGCCGCCCGGCAGCGCGGCCGTGCGATCCCGCAGAGCCTGCGCATCGTGACCCGCTATGACGGGCTGCGCGCCAAGCTGTCCCAGCCGCCGCTGACGGCGGTCGACCTGCATCTGCCTGCGGTGGCGGAAAAGGCCGTCACCCTGCTGCTGAACCAGATCGACGGCCACAAGGGCGCGGAGATGGCGGATCTGCCGGAGCTTGTCGCCCGGGCCTCCTCCCTGACGCCCGGCGCGGACGACCGCCCCTGAACCTCGGCCCTGCGCCGCGCCTCCCCCGCTTGCCGCAGGGCCGCCCCGCCCTCAGCCAGCGCCCTCCGCTGCGGCGCCCAGATGCGCGAGGACAAGCGCGGTGATCCGGTCAGGCTGGTCTTCCGGGGCGAAATGCCCGCATTCCTCCAGAACCGTCAGCCGCGATCCGGGGATGGCGTCATGAAGCCTGTGCGCCCAGTCGACCACCTGCCAGCGGTCCTCGGCGCCCCAGATCAGCTGCACCGGCAGCCGCCCCAGTTCGGACAGCCGGTCGGCCACCTCCAGCGTATGGACCGGATCGTAATGCCGGATCTGATGCTGAAAGAGGCTCGGCTGCCCGATCCACCCGGAGATATGATCGAGATAGCTCTCCAGCGGGCCCTCGGCGAAGCGGTCCCTGTGGTGGACAGCACTCAGCAGCCAGTCGCGGAAATGCCGCCGGTGGACGTCTTGCGGGGCCTGCACCAGCGCGTCGAGACCCTGCGCCATCTGCGTCCGGGTGCGCGGCGAGGGATAGCTGTCATAGCTGACCACATCGATCATCGTGAGCGAGATCAGGCGCTCCGGATGAAAGATGCCGAAGCGCTGCGCGATGCCGCCGCCGAAATCATGCGCCACCAGATGACAGCGATCGAGGCCCCAGTGCTCCAGCATCGCCCCGAAAATCTCCACCTGCGCGGAGATCGAGGTATCGACCTGCGGATCCTGCGGACGCTCCGACAGGCCGAACCCCAGCAGATCGAAGGCATGAATGCGATAGCCCGCCGCCGCCACGCGCGGCGCGATGTTGCGCCAGATCAGCGAGGAGGAGGGCGTGCCGTGCAGAAACACGACCGGGGCGCCCTCTCCCTGAACTCCGCTGGCGATGCGGTGGCCGTTGACAAGAACATGGTCGGTGAGGAGCGGGGTCATGGCGGTTTCTCCGGAATGCAGCTTCAGGCCCAGACTGGAGCACCGGTGACATGACGTAAAATGCAGATTTTGACAGGAACCATCCAGATATGTCATGTCATCCCCCATGACAAAGCTGGATATCGGGGCGCTGCAGGCCCTTTGCGCGATCCATGACCATGGCGGCGTGTCCCGCGCCGCCGCCGCCCTTGCGCTGTCGCAGCCGGCGGTCTCGCACAAGATCAGGCGGCTGGAAGCGGCGCTTGGCTGCACGCTGCTGGACCGTCGCCCGGGCCGTCCCCGGTTCACGCCGGAGGGTGAAAAGCTGCTGTCCTATGGGCGCCGCATCCTCGCCCTGCATGACGAGGCGCTGCATGCGCTGAGCACCGAACCGCTGAGCGGACGGATCCGGCTGGGCGTGACCGAGGACATGACAAGCGGCGGGGTGTCCCGCGTGCTCGGGCGCTTCACCCGCCTTTACCCCGCCGTCGCGGTCCAGATCAGCGTGGCGCAGAGCCGGGTGATCGCGCAGCGCCTGAGCCGGGGCGAACTGGATGCGGGGGTGTTTCAGATATTCGCCAGCGACCGCCACCCCGGGGACGTGACGCTGATCGAGGACAGCCTGCACTGGGTCAAATCGCCCGATCTCGTGCTGGACATGGCGCGGCCGATACCGCTGCTGGTCTTTGATGACGACTGCTTTTACCGCGACTGGGGCCTGCATCGCGCGGCCCAGCCGGGGGCGGGATTCCGCATCGTCATGGAATGCGCCAGCATCGCCGGCATGACCTCCGCGCTGCGCGCCGGGCTGGGCGTCAGCCTTCTGAACGGGCGGCATGTCGGGGCGGGTCTCGACATCCTCGCCGCACCTTTCCCGCCACCGCCCGAGCTTGCCTATGTCATCCGCACCGGCCCCAAGGCGCGCAGCGCCACCGTCAGGGCGCTGATCAAGATCGTGGCGGGCGAACGCGACTGGCCTTCGGAGCAGCCGGGCAGGGACGCGGCCCGCCTCCCCCCCGCCAGCGCCCGTCCCGGCGGGCCCGGAGGATCTGCTCCAGACCCGCAGGCTGCATCATACCCTGAGACATGAGATCCTGTGCGATCCAGATATTGCGCGCTGACCAGCCGGACCCGGCAGGTCGCCCCCGCCGAGCGCTTCCCCCCGTCGATCCAGCCCCATGCCAGCGCAACCCCTACAGCCGGCCCAGTCGATACAGGGCTCTTGCAGAGACGGATCCAGAGCCCGTCGCGGGTCGCGGCATGCGCCGCAAACCAGCGGTGAAGGGCGGCGGGATCGGCGAAGCTCAGGGCGGTGTCGTCGGGATCGGTCCTCCTCCGGCCTGAAAGGCAAAAAGCACGGCCACGGTCACCAGAGCTGCGGCCAGATGATAGGCCCCGCTGATGGCGCCATAAAGAAGGGGGCGCGGGATGTTGGGGTTGAGGCCGGTATTGACCGTGGTCGCGGCCAGATAGCCGCAGCCAGGGAAAGCCCGAGCCCCAGCGCCTCCGGCAGCGTGCCGGAGCCAAGCCGCGCCATAAGCACGGCGGTGGCAAAGGCGGTGATCAGGCCCCAGAGGGCGGAGCCTACGATCATCAGCGGGGCGGGCCTCGACTTGGGGACAGGCGCGCGCCCCAGCGCCCGCGCATAGGCGCGGCCAAAAAGCAGCGTGAACCACAGGCCGCCCAGCAGGAACGAGGCGAGGGCGGCGGCGATGATCCCGGTCCAACTGATATCCGAGAGGGTGAGCACGGGGTTTGTCCTTTAGAGCTGTCTAGACCCCGTATAGACCCGCCCTACTGACAGTTTCCGGCAGCAGGGTGATGGCACGATCCGACCGACTTCTTCGTCTGCTGCAGGTCATACGCATGAAGCCCGCGCCTGTCACGGCGGCAAGCCTGGCCGAGGAGACCGGCGTGTCGCTCCGCTCGGTCTATCGCGACATTGACAGCCTGCGGGCCGCAGGCGCGCGGATCGAGGGCGAGCGCGGCTATGGCTACTGGCTGGTCGAGGATCTGGCCCTGCCCCCGCAGATGCTGGACCGCGACGAAATGGAGGCGCTGGCTCTGGGGCTGGCTCAGGTCCGGGCCATGGGGGATAAAACCCTCGCCCTCGCCGCTGACTCCGGGCTGGCCAAGATCGCCGCCTCCCTGCCGGAAGGCCGGGCGCAGCACCTGTTTCACGCGGTGTCCCAGGTCTACAGGCCGGAACCGTGCAGCCCCTCCTCCCCCGACATGGACAGGATCCGCGCCGCCTGCTTTGGCGAGCGCGCCCTGCGGCTACCGGGACAGGCACGGCACCCTCACGACCCGCCGGATCCTGCCTCTCGCCGTCATGTATACCGAGCGCGGCCTCACGCTTCCGGCCTGGTGCTGCCTGCGCGAAGGTTTCCGCATGTTCCGGGGCGACAGGATCGCCGCCTGCCAAGAGGACGGGCAGAGCTTCCGTCCGCGCCGGGTCACCCTGCTGCGCGCCTCCGCCGCCAAGGGCGAGTGACGCGCTCCATCACCCCAGCCCGTGGTGAAAGCCGGGGACGGGATAGCCTGCGCAGCAGGAAGATTGCGCACGACAAGATGAAGCCTTTGCAGGAGTTTGCGGTCATGATCCGGGCGCCCGCTTTTTCCAGTCCATGCAAGAAGGCCGGGAGATCCCTCATGAAGAGGGCCAGTTGCCCTCTTGCAGACCTGCGGGACCATCTCAGGATCATGAGGGAAAACGCTCAAAAAGGGTCGGCTGTGCTTTGCCTTGGCGCGACACTTGACTAGGGTGCGCGACACGCAGCAGGAGAGGTCGCGATGCGGACGGTATTGGTGACGGGATCGGCCGGGTTCATTGGCTTTCATCTGTGCCGGCGCCTGCTGGCTGATGGCTATCGGGTGATCGGGCTCGATGCGATGACCGATTATTACGAGGTGTCGCTGAAAGAGGCGCGTCTGGCCATGCTGCGGCCTGATCCCAGCTTCACCGAAGTGACCGGAAGGCTGGAGGATCCGGGCCGGATGCGGGGGCTTTTCGAAACTGCCCGGCCCGAAATTGTCATTCACCTGGCGGCGCAGGCGGGCGTGCGCCATTCCATCGACAATCCGCGCTCCTATCTGGACAGCAACATCACCGGCACGTTCGAACTGCTGGAGGCGGCGCGCGCCTATCCGCCCGCGCATATGCTGCTGGCCTCCACCTCCTCGGCCTTCGGCGCCAATACGGCCATGCCCTATCGCGAGACCGACCGCGCCGATCACCAGATGTCGTTCTATGCCGCCACCAAGAAGGCGACCGAGAGCATGGCGCATTCCTATGCCCATCTTTACGATCTGCCGGTGACCATGTTCCGCTTCTTCACCGTCTACGGGCCATGGGGGCGGCCGGACATGGCGCTGTTCAAGTTCACCAAGGCGATCCTCGAAGGCCAGCCCATCGACGTCTACAATCACGGCGACATGCAGCGCGATTTCACCTATATCGACGATCTGGTGGAGGCGATCTGCCTGCTGATCCCCGCCGTGCCGCAGCGCCCGGCAGAGGGCGTGGTGCCGGAGGGCGACAGCCTGTCGCCGGTGGCGCCGTTCCGGGTGGTCAATATCGGCAATTCCGAGCCGGTGCAGCTGACCGCCTTCATCGAGGCGATCGAGGCCGCGACCGGCCTTGCAGCCCGCCGCAACCTGATGCCCATGCAGCCCGGCGACGTGCCCGCCACATGGGCCGATGCGACGCTGCTGCGGCAGCTGACGGGCTACGCGCCGCGCACCTCGGTGCGCGACGGCGTCCGCCATTTCGTGGACTGGTATCGCGATCACTACCGCCCGAACGAGGCGGCGCGCGCCCGCTGACCGGCCCGGGCGGCAGGACCGCCGCCCGCCCCCGTCAGGCCAGACGGCGCTTGGCGGCGGCGATGCGGTCGATGCGGTCGGAGAGTTCGGCGGCGCGGTGGTCGAAGGTATGGGCGGCCATGACGATGTCATGGGCGCGCGCCGCGCGGTCCAGATAGGGGGCGGGATCGTTCAGGCAGTCCTGCACGAGAGCCGCGAAGCCTTCGATCTCGCCCGCCTCGGAAATCGTGTCGCCGAACACATCAGCCAGCCCCGCCACCGGATCGGTCAGGATCGGCGTCGCGGTGCCCGAGCCGTCGAACAGCCGGTTCGACAGGAAGCCGTTGTCGCGCATCGACTCCCAATGGTCATTGAGCAGCATCAGATGGCTGCCATAGAACTCGGGCAGATCGGCATTGGCCACGGAGGTGCCGCGCAGCATGCCCTCGGGCAGCACGCCCTCCCAGCCGCCGCCGTAAAGCTCCAGCGGGATCTCCTTCTGCAGGCACCATTTCACCATGGTGCGGTATTCCTTGCGGGAATTGCCGACAAACAGGCAGGCGGCGCGCCGGGTGCGGTCGGGATCGTGGCGGAACAGGGTCGAATCCGTCGCCTGATGCAGCACGCTGACCGAAGGCAGGCCGCGGGCGCGCAGTTCTGCCGCATAGATGTCCGAGGCCACCGCCACATGGTCGTAATCGGCGAATTCCTCGTCCGGGATGCGGTCGGGATGCGAGATGATCCACATGATGTTGACCCGGCCCGGATCGGTCTTGACCCGGTGGCGCCCGCGGATGGCGATCACCACATCCTCCTGCGCCTTCTGGGCATACCAGACATCGGCGGTGTCGACGCTGGCCTGATGGCCCAGCCGTTCAAACCCCGCCGCCAGCGAATTGGCGAAATGGTAATCGCCCCACATGGGCGCTTCCTTGAGGTTGGGGCAGGAGATCTTGATGCGGATCGCCAGATCCTGCAGCGGGCGCGGGATCAGCCCCGGCGCCGGGCGCAGCGCCTCGGGGCCAAAGCGCAGCCTGCCGCCCTCCAGCAGGTAATCCGACCCGGCAATGCCCAGACTGGCCACCACGGGGGCTGCGGCGCCGGTGATCTGCGGCGGCAGCACCATCAGGAACCGCCCGCCCTCGGCGGCGCGGGCCACCGCCACCGCCACCACCCCCGCCGGGGTAAAGGCCACCACCGCCACGTCGCGGCCCGGATGGCGGTTGTTGCGGGCGCGTCCGCCCAGCAGGCCGCCGCGCACCCAGTCGACCCGGCCGGTCCAGCCGCCCACCTGCACCGCCAGCGGGCTGCCGGGCAGATCGGCGCCGTCGCGGCGGCAGTGCAGCACAAAATCCGCCTCGGGCCGGGGATCCAGCAGGATCTGCCCGGTCTGGCCCACCGGGCTTGCCTGCGGGGCGAGGCCTGCGGCCATCTCCAGTTCCGGAACCAGCCCCGGGGCGCCAGTCACAAGGATGCCGTCATGCAGCACCGGCACAAAGCCATAATCAGACGCGGGCATCGCTGGCCTCCTGTTCGGGCAGATCGTGCAGCAGGCGGTACAGCAGATGGGCCAGCCGTTCTTCGGCCAGATCCGGGTGATGCGCGATGGCCTGCACGGTGCGGCTGCGCTCCTGCAGGCGGGCAAGCCCCGCCGGATCGGCCAGAAGCTTGCGGATCTTGTCGAAGACCCATTTCGGATCGCTGTTCTGCAGCTCATAGGCGGCCTTGGCCTCGATCCACTGCCGGGCAAAGCCGGTGGCGCGGGCGCGACCGGCATCGGGCAGCACGGCGGCGGGCACGCCACGCCCCTGCAGCGCGCTCAGCAGCGACAGGCCAAAGGGATCAAGCTGGCTCACCGGGCCCAGACAGACGGTCATCGCCACCTGTCCCAGCAGATCCGGCAGGATATTGCCCGGGGCGGGGACCAGCGGCTGGGATCCGCCCCCCTCCAGCCGCTGCCAGCCCTGCCCGCGCAGCGGCGGCAGCACCAGCACCAGCCCGCGGCGGCGCGCCTCGGCCTGCAGCGCGGCGTCCAGCCCGGCGGGCGCGTCGGCGGGGGGCATCACCAGCACCACCAGATCAGCCGCGTCATGCGACCCCTCCGGCAGCAGCAGCGGCAGCGCGCCCAGATCGAAGCGGGCGTTGGGCAGATCCAGCCCCTGCAGCAGCGCGCCCTCTCCGCCCGACTGCAGCCGGTAGCAGCGGCGCGGATCAAGCCCGGGCAGCGCCCGCAGATAGCCGCCGCGCAGCCCCACCGACAGCACCGGTCTGCCCTGCACCAGCGCGCCAAGCGCATGGCCAAGCCGCAGCGGATCGCGCTGCAGCGCCATGGGAATGCTGTGCCGGGTCAGGCCTTCGGGATCCTGCGGGCGGGGGGCCTGTTCCTCGGCGGGCACGCCCAGTTCCACCAGATCCACATCCGCCACCCGCGCCGCCATCCGCGCAAGGCTCTGCGCCATGCTGCGGCTTTGCGGCCCGGGCAGATGCCCCTCGGCGCCGCCGCAGATCACCGTGACCCGGCTGCGGCCCGGCCACGGGATCGTCAGCCGCTCATGCCCGCCTTCCAGCCGGCGGCGGGTCTTTTCGTTCACCGTGTTCTGCGCGCCGGAATTCATGTGCAGATGCGTGACCTGCCCCCATGCGACGTTGCGGCGGTAGAACACGCCGATGCGGTTGACGAAGGCCGGGCGGAAGATCGCGGTATAGCGCAACGCCAGATCCCAGTCCTGCAGCCGCGGCAGCGTGCCGTCGAACCCGCCCAGCCAGTCGTAAAGCCTGCGGTGATGGACGATGGTGTTCAGGTCCATGAAGTTTTTCGAGGCAAGCCGCACGGGGCGGAAATTCGGCCGCGAGACGGTCTGCAGATGCACCTTGGCGCCGTCGATTTCGGTGTCGAGATAGGCGGCATAGGCGATGGCAAGCCCCGGTGCCGACAGCAGCTTGCGCAGCATCAGATCCAGAAACTGCGGATGCCAGATGTTGTCGCTGTCCAGATAGGCGATGTACTCGCCCCGGGCAAAGCCCAGCCCCTTGTTGCGCGCCCCAGCCCCGTTGGATTTCAGGAATTTCATGTAGCGGATGCGCGGATCGTCGAAGCGGCGCACCACCTCGGCGGTCTTGTCCTCCGACGCGTCGTCGCAGATCAGCAGCTCCCAGTTGCCATAGCTCTGGTCGAGCACGCTCTGGATCGCCTCGCCGATGGTGAAGGCGCGGTTCCAGCTGGGCATGATGATGCTGACCAGCGGCTGCCGGGTCAGCGCGGTGCTGGCGATGTCGCGGCGCAGCGCGTGCTCGTCGGCCTCGATCTCGGCGCGGGTGCTGTCGGGAATGTCGAGCCGCGCCACCCAGGCGGCATAGATGCTGCGCGCCGGGCTCAGCGCATGGGTGGGCGGCGGCAGCGGCGTGGCGGCGGGCGGCGGCGGGGCAGAAAGGCTGGTCTCGTCGCGGCCACAGCCGGGGCGGGCGGCGCCGGCCAGCCCGGCCAGCCGGTCGGTCGGATCGCCGGAGGTGTCGCCCAAGGCCCGGCTCAGCGCCGGGGCAAGCCCGCTCAGGCTGCCAAGCGCGCCACGGCCCAAGGCCAGTTCCAGCGCGAAGGCGCAGGGCAGACGGCCTTCGGCGATGACCCGGGCCAGATCCGGATGCAGCGCCCGCGCCGCGGCCTCGTCAAAAAACGGCCCCGGCGAGGCGCCGTCAGGGGCGGCGGCGGCATAGGCGCCGATCAGCGCCTCGGGCGCCAGATCGCGGGCGGCGGGATGGCTCCAGCGGAACCACAGCGGATCGAACCGGTCATCGGGATCGGCGCAGAAAGCGTCAAAGGCGGCGCGGGCGCGGGCCAGCCCCTCCTCCTCCAGCGTTTCGGGGGCCAGCCACGGGGCAAGGGCATCGCGCGGCTGCCCGCCCGTCAGCACAAACCGCGCCAGCGGCTGGTCCTCGGCATCGGTGACCAGCAGCACCTGCGCGGCCTCGGGCAGATGGCAGACCGGCTGCCCGGGACGGCCCTGCACCTGCAGCGGCACCCCGTCGGCCAGCAGGCGCACCGGATCGGTCCAGCGGCTGCCATCGGGCGCGCGCAGCCCCAGCGTCAGCCGGGGGCCGGACTGTGCCTCGATCTCCACCCGGGGCTGGTCGGGGGCCACGCGCAGGCGCAGCGGCGTGCCATCCAGCAGCGCACCGCCGGATTTGGCCCGCACCTGCAGCTCGTGCCATGCCCCGTCGCGCAGCGCCTGCGGCACCGGCAGCAGGAACCCCTGCCGGGATCCGGATCCAAAGCCCGGCACCTCGCGGTCAAGCACCACCGCCTGCGGCGGCGCGTCGTCGAACTGCACCAGCACCGTGCTGGTGCCAAGCGCCCAGCCGGTGACCGCGGCGCGGCGGGGATCAAAAAACGCCACCCCCTCGGCAGCCCCCGAAGGCGGGACCGGGGCGGCGGCGGCGGCGGCGGGATCGGCACCGGAAGACGGCTCGGACGCGGCGGCCTGCCCCGGCGGCGGCGTGTCGGGTTCGGACACCGCCATGTCGGCGCGGGCCTCGATCTTCAGCCGTCCGCCGCGCAGCACCGGCCCGTCAAGCCCCAGCCGCAGTTCCACCAGATGCGCGCGCCCGTCCCGCAGGCGCCGGGGCAGCGTGGCGTCGAACCCGCTGCGCAGCGGGCCCAGACCCGCCGCCTGCACATCCTCGCGGGCAAGGTCGGCCACGATGTTCATGGCAGGCTCGCCATCCACATGCAGGCTCAGCAGCGCGGGCGTGCCCGGATCCGCCGGATCGGCAGCCCAGCCCGCCACGCGCGCGGCGTCGAAATGATCCACATAACCGGGCCCGCGGACCCGCCCCAGAAGGCGTGCGGCACGGGAGAGCAACGTTCTGGTATTCATTCAGCGCCGACCTTCAAAAACACATGGAGGCAGCCGGATCAGCCGCCTTCCGTCTTGTAGAACCTGTCTGCCCAGAGCGACATCTGCTCTCGGGCTATCTTGCGCATGCCCCGGATCGGCCCCATGTCGACCGCCCGGTAGAGTTCGGCAAACTGTTCCGGCACCTTGCGCGCCTTCTTGGTGCGGACAAACTCCGCATGACCGTCGAGCATCGCCCGGAACGCCGGATCACGCGCCACGCCCAGAAACCCCAGCAGCGCCGCCTCGGTCAGCGCCGGATCCGCATACATCTGGTCGTAATCCAGCAGGAACAGCCGTTCGCGCAGGGCGCGGTCGCGGACCATGCCGTGCAGGATCTCGTGCTGCTCGGCCCAGCTTTCGCAGGCCGGACCAAAGCCCTTGCCCTGCGGCCAGCTGTCGCGCGGCCGGTCGGCCCGCGCCTGCCACGACAGGCCCACATCCTTGAGGTTGCGCAGGATGCAGATGTATTTGTAATCCGGGTTCGCCGCCATGAACTCTGCCAGCACCGGCATCAGATCGGGCACCTTGTCGCCGATGACCTCGGCCTCGTCCCATTTCGCGGCGATCGCGTCATAGGTGGGCTGCCAGGCCGGGCGGACCTCCGGGCGCAGGTTCGTGTCCTCCTTGCGGAAGTCGAAGAACCGCTCGCGGGTGAAGAACTCGGGAGAATAGTCATGCTCCAGCAGATAGCGGAACTTGAACCGTTCGATGCCAAGGCAAATCCGGGGATGCGCGTTGAGAAGTTCGGCCAGCGCGGTGGTGCCGCTGCGGGCCACGCCGGTCACGATCAGAAAGGACTTGCCGTCAGTCATGAATTTCCAGTGCCTAGGCCGCCGCAGGGCGGATGTCAGGTATTCGCGGATATGTGCCGCAGAGCGGCTGACGGCGCAACCTCTTTGCATGCCCCCCGGCAGGCAACCGCCGGGCGGCGGAGCGGCGCCGGATCGCGGGGTTTTGACCCTTGCGCCGTTGTGAAAAACTCCGTTTCCTGAAAAGGGTCTGCCCCGCCTGCGGGATCTCTCTTCCCGACGGAACAAGGAATGTTTTTATGATTTCTGCCAAGGACGTGCTGAAGGCTGGCCGCAACAACGCCCATGACCGCTGGAACGGGGCCGAAGGCGGCGCCGCCGAACGGATGGCCGCGCGCATGGTGGTGCCCATGGGGCGCCAGAGCTTCCGCGCGAAGCCCGGGGACACTTTCTTCGCCATCGGATCCTGCTTTGCCCGCAATGTCGAGGAACGGCTGGAACTGGCGGGCGCCCGCGTCACCAGCCGCAACATCGCGGTGCGCGATCTGGGCAATGCCTCGGCGCGCGAGGGCGGCGTGTTCAACAAATACACCCCCGTCTCGATCCTGCAGGAGCTGCAATGGGCCGCAGGAGAGGCGGACTATCCCGAGACAGCCCTGCTGCCGGTGGGCGGCGGCGAGGTCTATGACCCCTATCTGTCCGGCAAGGCCGGGCGCGGCAGCGTGGCCGAACTGATGGCGCGCCGCGCCGAGGTGGGGCGCTATTTCGCGCAGGCATTCGAGGCCGATGTGGTGGTGCTGACGCTGGGGCTGGTGGAATCGTGGATCGACCGCGAGACCGGGCTCGCGCTCAACGAGACCCCCGCCCCCACCCTGCTCGCACGCGAGGGCAAGCGGTTCGGCTTCGAGGTGCTGAGCCTTGAACGCTGCGAGGCGGCGGTGGCCGACAGCGTGGCGCTGCTGCGCCGCCATGGCAAGCGCGGCCAGAAGATCGTGCTGACCGTGTCGCCGGTGCCCCTGGGCCGGACCTTCACCGACATGGACGTGATCGTGGCCAATACCATGGCCAAATCCACCCTGCGCGTGGCCGCGCACCGGCTGTCCGACCGCATCGAGGGGCTGGATTACTTCCCCAGCTACGAGGCGGTGATGCATTCCGACCCCAATCTCTGCTGGCAGCGCGACCGGCGCCATGTCAGCGACGTGATCGTGGGCCGCATCATCGAGACCTTCCTCAACCGCTACGGCGCCACCGAGGAGGCGCCGCAGGATTTCTCCGACGCCCTGAGCGCGCTCGACAGCGATCCGACCTTCCAGAAATGGTCCGAGATGGCCGGGGACGAAACCGCGCTGATCGCCCGGCTCAATCAGGAAGTGAACAAATACAAGAACATGGTCATCAAGCTGCAGGGCGAGCTGAAAAAGGCCCGCCTCGGCGACACGTGATCTGACCCGGCTCGGGGACTGCCCGCAAAGGGGGCAGCCCCGCCCTGTGGAAGGCCGGATCAGCCTTTGGCGGGCTTTTCCGGTCTGGCAAAAATCGGGATCCGCGCGGCATAGGACGGGCCCTGCACGGTCAGATGCCCCTCGTCATAGGACAGCCCGAAGGCCGGGATCTGGCTGACATCCTGATCCGGATCGGGCAGGATCCGGACCTGATAGGCCAGCGCATTCATCCCCTGCCGGGCGGTATGGGCAAAATCCAGCGCCTTGGTTTCAACCACTTCCCATTTTGCCGGAGAATAGCCGAGGCTACGCCAGCGCATTATCTCTGAAGATGGCTGAAGGGAGTGGGTGTTCTGGACCTGATTGGGACGGATGAAAATTCCGCGTCGGTCCTGCCTACGCAGAGAGATGCCTAGCCCAGGTGCCTCATCTTCGACCTGAGATAGAGCCGGATGGACCACAAGCTGCGACACGCATGTCTGTCCCGTCTCGACTGCCTCGAACAGATCGACCACCAGCAGGTCAAAAGGCTTGAGGAAAAGCAGCAACCTGCGGACATTTGGCCGCCTTGTTCCTTCATCCGCCTCATGATCGCAGACCACATAGCTCGCCTCGTCGGAAATCTGCCAGCCGGGCAGAATGCGGGCGCGCAGCGTCTCGCGCAGGCGGCCTTCGTTCTCAAAGCGCAGAAGATTGTGAGAGCTAGCCGCAACCCCTTCTGCCGAAGCTGCAATATTACGGTCATTTGCATAGCTTCCCGCATCGACCAACAATTCCTGTCCCAGACCAAAAAGCTGGAAACTGCCATCGTCCTGATGCTTGTGGATCCGGGTATGAAATCCGCTCTTTACAAAAATACAGGTAGGGCCGTCGGGCTGGCTTGCCGCTTCGCCAAACCGCCAGTCCGTGCGGAAACAGGCATAGCCTGCCGACCTAAAAACGCGGTCCGTCTCGCAGGTCTCATCCGGATGTCGCGCAGTGTTCGCCAAAATCTGGCAGATAGCCTTAAATTCAGGATCCTTTTTTCGCCACTTGCGAAAAGCTCCATCTTTCATTTCCGCGATGACATCAAATCTTTTAGTATCTCCAAAAGCTGCTAGCTTGAGATCCGGCTGGATGAAAAACAGAAGAGATTTCATCAGATTGAGTTTTTCCTGACATAGGTTTTCCCGCAACCCCTTCCCAAGATCAGGATCTAGGCTGGACCTATTGAGCAGTTTCATAAAAAAAAAGTGATATCCGGGACTATTTTCCTTATGGACATGTTCCCGATCAACGGATTGTTGGACCTGTTTACTCAAAAACCGGTCCTGAGCGATCTGATTAAGCATCGCGGCCTGGGACAGGCCTGGAACAAGCGATGACGCCTTGGCGAGCGCAATGTCCTGCATTAGGCCATGATTGTGCCGGGGCGCGTAGAACCGCTTGTCCGCCAGAACGAACAAATGGATCAGCAGAGCTCGAATAGCCTCAAATGCCAGCCCTTCGGGCAGAGGCTCGACCATTCTGCAGCGCTGAATCAGGTACTGTGCCAGTACCCGCACGCGCACGGCAAGCACATGCTCGTCCCACCCTATGATCTGTATGCCAGCGGGGTCAAGAAAATAGCGGCAATAATCATAAACCGCCGCATCCGTTGTTCTGTACCCCTGAAGCTGCAAAGTTCTTGCGATCCAAGACAGGTCATGGAAGCGGCGATACCAGTGCCGCTCGGGAAGATACTTGTGCTGCCAATCGAGAGGAAATTCCAGTGCCTGAACTGGATGCGGTGGTAAATCCACCGTTACACTACCACGCCCCTCTGGGCTTCCTGGTGCAATTTCAGGCAGGCAGGTAAGCCCAAAAATTTCCTGCAGAAAACGTCCTGGATCCTCTGTCGGATGTTCCAGGAAGCCTTTCAGATCGTGCCAAGAGGCCTGTTCCTTAAAAAGAGGTACCAATAATTTCTCAAGATCCGACTCCGGTGCTTTCAACCCCTCAAACAAAGAAAGAGCGTTTTTCATATTCTTGCTGAGCATTCCTGATCTCCATCAAAGCGCCTCAAGCATCAGAACTGATCAAAGATTCATGTCAACGTATGCCTCAGATCAGTTGCGAAAACTGTTATGACCCCGAAGCGTATCCAGCAGAAAATAGAGCCCGCGCGCAACAAAATCTGGCCTCTGAACGCATTTGAAGGAAAGTTTAGTACCGGGCAGCATATCTGGAGGGTGTTTGCCGGCATGAAAACCCGGGGCATGGGGCCCCGGGGGATGGTCGCGTCATGCAGGGCAGCCGACCCCTAGCCGAGTCCCATGGCGGCGCGGGCGCTCAGGAGCAGGTCCGCGCCGAACTCTTCGTTCATATGGCTGCGGTCGCCGCTGTCATGCAGCAGCCCGGCGCCGCGCAGACCGCGCGAGCCACGGCTGTAGTTCCGCCGGGTCAGGACATCGCGATAGCGGGTGTGATCGGGCTGGCGCAGCCCCCGCACGTCCAGTTCGGACCAATGCGCCTGCGTCTCTTCCAGCACACGGTCATAGGACAGCACCTGCGTGACGACATGCTCGTTATGCGTGGTGATGTCGCTGGCGCGCAGCGGCGTGTGGGCGACATGGACCGGGATGTCCGACACCTGACGCAGCAGGCCCGCCAGTTTCCACGCCACGCTGCTGCGGACCAGATTGCGCAGCACCGCCTGCTGCACCGCGTGCGACAGGCGGGTGCTGACCGGGGGCAGGTTGTAATTGAGCCCGATGGTCAGCACCGCGTCATGCCGCGCAGGGTCGATGCGGTCCGCCCCGCCGGAGGTGGTCTGCAGGCTGGTGCGCAGCAGTTCGGTCTGCGGCACCAGACAGCCCTCCGCCACCGCAAAATCGTTCATGTTGCGGCCGATCGCGGCGTAGAAGGTGATGTCCAGCCCCCGGCCAAGGTCAGGGCGCGCGTTGAGCGCGTGCAGCAGGCAGGCCGTATGGCTATTGCCAAGGATGGCTAGGCGCATCGATGTCCTCGGGTGATGATTATGACTTGCCGCCGACGGGTCCGAAGGCGGCCAGCATCTCTTCCTCGCAGACGAGATCGGCAGAGGATTTGGCGGGCTGTGCGGCGCGGGCGGGGCGCGGCGTGGCGGGCTGGGCCGGATCGGCCTGACGGGCGCGGCTCAGCCCCTCGAAAAAGGTCCGCATCACAAAATCGACGCCATTGTGGTTCACGTTGCGGCGGTTGGCCTCGAAGAACACTCCCTGAAAGGGCGGGGAGTTGATGATCTCATACGAGGGGAAGTAGTCGCAGCGCGGCACGCTGCCCGCCACCTCGCCCGCCACAGCGCGCAGGCGCGATTTCGACTCCATCGTCGCCACCAGCACATGGTTGCCGGAATTGGTCGCGGTCAGCGGCACCGGCGACACGGTCAGCAGAAACCGCAGGCCGCGGCGCAGATGGCGCATCAGCCCGATGGCGCGGCGCAGGCTGGCGCTGATCTGGGCATAGCCCTGATTGATAAAGACGTCGGAGGGACGGCCGAAGCTGTCGTCGATGGCGGCGGGGCAGATCGGGTATTCATACCCCGTCTCCTCGTTCCACCAGCTTTCGGTCAGGCCCAGCGTGAACACGAAGGTGTCCGCCGTGGTGATAGCGCGGCGGAAGGCCTCGACGCAGAGCAGGCGGGACTCGATCACCTCCTCGCGGCTGGCAAAGCCGTTGGGTTCGATGCGCGGACGGAACGGATCGTAAAACCGCCCGTCTTTCTCCCAGACTTCGTCGGGCACGGGCTTTTCGCCCACCGCCCATTCGGTCCACTGCAGCAGCAGCGAGGTGGTGTAGATATTGCCGGTGCGGGCGGAAAAGATGCCGTAGTTGAACCGCTTGGCATCGTCCTCCGACAGGCCCATCGGCGCCGGTTCGGCATCGAACCACGAAAAGTTGCGGGCCACGAGGGCCCGGCTGAAATGCTGCGCGAAGCAGGATCCGAAGGTGACGATCATCGACTTGCCGTCGATCTTGAAGGCAGGCCGCCACAGATCGTTGATGTCGAACATGTTGCGCTTGGCGATGGCGGGGGACCAGAAGGCGCGTTCTTCAAGGGAACTGTAAGGGTTCATGGCACCAGCTCACTCTGACAAGACGAACAACATCGTTCAGTTTGTGCTAGCCCATCTGCCCCTGCAGTTCAAGAACGCGCCCCCTGACGCGGATCAGACGAGGATGAAATCATCCGCCCCCAGATCGGGACGGCCTTCCAGAACGGCAAACAGCACCGGCGCCGCATCGCCAGTCCCGTCCACATCGACCCAGAGCCGCCCGGTGCCGCGATCATACAGGATCACGTCCTCCGCATCCTGTGCGGCGGCTCCCAGCACGAAGGCATCCGCCGAAAGCGCGCCGCGCGGCAGGCCGCCCAGATTGCTGCCGAGCAGCATGATGCGGTCCTCGCCCGGGGTGAAATCGGTGATCCGGTCGACATTGCCCGGCCCCGGCGCCGTGAGGAAGCGGAACGTGTCCGCGCCCCCCTGCCCCGACAGCGTGTCATTGCCGCCCATCCCGTCGATCAGGTTGTTGAAATTGTTGCCAATGATCACGTTGTTCATGTCATTGCCGAAGCCGTTGATCCCGACCGAGGTCAGCAGGTGCAGGTTTTCCACCTGATCGGGCAGGGCGAAGCTGAACAGCGCCTTGACGGTGTCCGTGCCCTCGCCGGCAAGCTCGATGATCGTGTCGCCGACGGCGCGGACAAAATAGGTGTCATCGCCCAGACCGCCGACCAGACGGTCGGCCCGCGGCCCGCCATCGATGATGTTGTCGCCGTCATTGCCGATGATGACGTTTTCCAGCCCGTTGCCGATGCCGCGGGTGTTGCCGGTGCCGGTCAGGGTCAGGTTTTCGATATGGTCGCGCCCCATCAGGAAATCGACCGAGGAAATCACGTGATCGACCCCGTCCCAGCGGCGGCTTTCCGCGACCCGGTCGCCGAGATTGTCGATGATATAGGTGTCCGACCCGGGCCCGCCATTCATGATGTCGGCCCCGGCGCCGCCATCGATGGTGTCATCGCCGCCGGTGGCGAGGATGGTGTCATTCCCCGAGCCGCCATTGAGGTAATCCGAGGCGCGTCCGCCCCAGAGGATGTCGTTCAGCACGTCGCCGGTGATGTTCGTGCCGACCCGGTCGGTGGATTTGACCGTGTGGGAAATGCCCCCCGTCAGCTCGACCTCGCGCGCGCCGTCGATGGACACGGTCCGGCCCCGGCCCAGCGGCAGCACGTTGAGCAGCAGCTTGTTGCCGGTATCCCCCACCGCAAGCGTCAGGCGCTGCGTGTCGCTCTGCGCCGCAAGCTGGGCGCTGATGCTGAAATTGCCGAACCGCACCCCCGAGACGTCAAAGACCTCGACCCCCGAGAAGCTGCCCGCCGCAAAGAGATCCCCGGTCAGCGACTGCGTCGCGATGGCCACGGTGTCGAGCCCGGCCCCGGCGATGATCTTCAGCGCCGGATCGGCGAGATGGAAGGCGGTGATGTTGAAGAGATCGTGCCGGTTGGTGCCCAGCCCGAACATCTCGTTGGCGCGCAGCGAAAAGGTCTGGCCGGCCAGCACGTCGTTTTCCAGCCGGAAATTCGCCGCGACAAAATCCTCCACACGGGTGTTCATGAACCGGGTCAGGCCGGTGGTGCCATACCACAGCAGGGTGTCACTGCCCTCCTGCTCGAAGACCAGCTCGGAGAAGGCGCGATAGCCCGTGCCGATCAGCACCATGACATCGCCGCCCGCCCCGGTTTCGAAATCGGTGATCGTGTCGGTGAAATCGTTGAACTGGCGCAGGAACTGGTCGCGCCCGCCGCCGCCCGTCAGGATGTCGCCGTTTTCGCCGCCATCAAGCGTGTCATTGCCCGAGCCGCCATAAAGCCGGTCATTGCCCAGCCCGGTGGAGAGGTAGCCGCCATCCTCATGGGCATGGATGATGTCGTTGCGCTCGCCGGTGATGGCATCGCGGAAGGTGACGTCATTGGCCTCGATCGTCCAGTAGGGGTGCAGCGGGAAGCTGCCGCCCTGCACCGCATCGAACTGCGGGGTGGAGCCTGCGGGATAATCCTGCCGCATCACGTCGACCACCACGGTGTTGTCCGCATCGGGGCTGCCGTGGAAGTTGATGTCGCGGTTGGAGAACAGCAGGTGGATGTTGTTGTAATGCTCGGCGCTGTAGCTGGTGAACAGCACGGCATGGCGGGCATCGGTGCTGGAAAGATTGGTGAAATCGTTCGAAAACGCCTCGTAGAGCATGAAGTGATAGCCGTTGCCGCCCGCCTTGTTATGGGCGCCGACGCCGGTCAGGCTGTCGCCGGTCACGTCATAGATGCGCTGGAAGCGGAAGGCGTGGCTGGCCGGTTCGATGATGCTGATGTTCTGCAGGTGGCTGTCGCGCACCCCGTCCATTTCCAGCGTCGAGCGGCCTTCCCATGCGTCCAGCGTCACCTCGAAATTGAACGGATCCGAGTTGCCCCAGATGCCTTCGATGGTGAAATGGCTGAGATTGACGTTGCTGAGGAAGGTGGATTCCGCCAGCAGCGCCACCCCCGCTTCGAAGGCATAGGGGCTGGGTTCGGCCAGCGTGGCCACGTTGTTTTCGATGGAGACGATGCGGCTGCGGAATTCGCGCAGGTAATAATCCTCGCCGTCGCGCACCTGATCCTCGGGATTGACCGGCGGCTCCCAGCCGGTATTGCCGGTTTCCGCCAGCCATTCCGCGTCATTGGGCTGGGTCACGTAAAGCAGGTCGCCCACCGCGAATTCATGGCTGTCGGGCAGGGTGACGGTGCGGGATCCCAGCGCGATATCCTCGGGGATCACGCCCAGACGGATCTGCATGTCGGTCGGTTCGACCTTCAGCGTGGGGCCGGGCGATTCCGGCGACACGTCGGAGCGGAAGATGGTCTGCCCCTCTCCGGCGCCGACAAGGCTGATGTCCGAGCGCGAGATGCGCAGCGTTTCGGTGATGGAATAGACGCCCGCCGCCAGATTGATCGTGGCCCCCGGAGGCGCCCCGTCCAGCAGCTGCTGCAGATCGGCCATGGCGATGCTAGGATCCACGTTGAAAACCAGCGGGTTTTCCCCGGCAAACAGGAAATCGCCATCATCCAGATCACTGGCCTGGGTGTTCAGAAACACCAGCGACAGCCCGTCCGCCGTGACGCGGACATTGTCGCCCTGATTGGTGAAGGTCAGGTCGGCCCGGCTGGTCAGATCGGAAAAGCCGGTCAGGTCGACCCGTTCCACCACATTGTCCCGCTCGTAATCGGCCAGCGTGGTGGTGCCCGCTGCGCGCCCGATCACGAAGGCATCGCTGCCCTGACCGCCGGTCAGCATGTCATTGCCGCCCGAACTGACCATCGTGTCATTGCCGTCATCGCCGGAGAGCCGGTCATTGCCGCTGCCGCCGGAGATCAGGTCATTGCTTTCCCCGCCGGTGATCACGTCATCGCCGCCGCCGCCGGACAGCGTGTCCTCGCGTTCGTTGCCCTCGATCGTGTCGCCAAGCGCGCCGCCCTGAATGAGGCTGGGATCATTGCCGGCGCGGACATGGCCCGCGATGCTGTCGGAGATGGTGACCTTCTGGCCGGGCACGTCGCGCAGGGTGACGGTGCCGGTGCCTTCGACCACGACCTGATCGGCGCTGGCAAAGCGTTCGGTGTCGAGCAGCAGCGGGCTGGCGCCGTGGCGGACCAGCAGGAAGCCGGTTTCGGAGCCTTCGAGCGCGCGCGGCCCCAGCGACAGGCCCGAAACGCCGGTGGCGCCGGTCAGGTCGATCACCTCCACCGAGGTCATGCCGGCCAGACGGCTGGAGGCGATGTTGCGGTCCTCGCCCCAGATGCGCAGCGTGTCGATCCCCGCGCCGCCGTCGAAGATGTCGACCCCGTCGAGCTTGGCAAAGGTGCCGCTGAGTTCGAAGATGTCATTGCCCCGGCCGCCGGTGAAGCGGTCGGCGGCTTCGGTGAAGCTGAAATCGGCGGGCGCGCTCAGCGCCTCGGCCATGGTGGCCACGTCATCCCCGGCAAAGACGAAACTTGCCGCCGAAACCGCAGCGCGGCTGATGCCGGTCAGGGTGATGGTGCTGCCATCGGACAGGGAGACCAGCAGGTCGGGGCCGGTCTGCGCCAGCCCCAGATCGGCAAAGCTCAGCCCGGCAAAGGCCCGCAGGTCGATGCGCTCATAGGGGTTGGTCGCCTCGAAATCGGTGACGGTCAACTGCTCGCCCGGGCTCAGCACATAGGTGTCGGCCCCGGCCCCGCCGGTGGCGCGGGTGCTGCCCACGCCGCCGCTGATCAGGTCATGGCCCGCGCCGCCGTCCATCTGGTCATTGTCGGCGCCGCCCGACAGCCGGTCCTGCCCGGCCCCGCCCGACAGCGTGTCATTGCCGCGCCCGCCCGACAGCACGTCATCGCCATCATTGCCGCGCAGCTGGTCGCGGCCATTGCCGCCCTCCAGCAGGTCGCGCCCGGTACCGCCCGAAACGCTGCCATTGACGCCATTGGCCACCACGACCCGCTGCAGGCCTGCATTGAACAGATCGACCTGCCCGGTGCCGTTCAGCAGCATGGTGCCCGCATCCGGGCTGGTGACGCTGCGCAGATCCAGCATCACCGATCCGGATCCGAAGCTCAGCCGCACCGTCGCGTCCTGCGCCTGGGCCAGGACGGCATCGTCGAGCGACATCACCACGCTGGGGGCGGCGCGCAGGTCGAATTCCTCGATCCCCGAGAGACCGGCAAGATTGAGAGAGCTCACCGACAGCGCAAGGCTGCGGTCGAAGCGCAGCGTATCGAACCCGGCCCCGCCGATGATCGTGTCATCCGCCGCAAGGTTGGTATTGGAGGGCGGCACGACGATCAGGTCGTCATCAGCGGTGCCTTCGACCAGATCGGCCACGGTGGTCAGGGAAAAAGTTGCCATATCTCTCTCGATCTTACTTTTTAAGCATGCCCGCCAAGGCATAACGGCACGAGTGCGGCGCTCCATCGGCACCGGGAGTGTTGCCAGGATGGGTTAATTCTTCGTGGTGATATACTCAAAATCGACGGGAACGAGTCCGTTCAAATCTATATTTTCGAAATGTCACATTCCGGACAAGCTTTTTTGCAGGCCGGTCGGGAGGTCGGCATCGGGTCTTGTGCCCGGTTCCGGCGGGGCTCCGCCCGTCGGACCGGAGCCCTCTGGCGAAGCCCCGCGCATCGTGCCACCAAAACCACAGACACCAGAGGCGGGCAGGCTGATCCGAGGCTCCGCCGCGCTTGAAACCACGAGGAAACTGTGCTGCTTGAAGGCGTAGTATTGAGGAACCAGATTTATGAGCCAGGCCTTGCCCACCACCTTTCTTGACCGGATTGCCACCTATCCCGAACCGGTCCGGCACAGTCTGCAGTCAAACCTGACTGCCCCGGTGATCCGGGACTACATGCTGATCCTGCACGGGCAGAGCGACGTGGAGGAGACAAAGGTCGAAGGGCTTCTGGCCACCGGCATGGTGATCGATGCCTTTCTCAGCCGGCTCCTGCGGTCCAAACGGTTCTGGACGCGGCTCGGGCGGCTGCCCCAGCAGTTCCAGAACGGCATCCCTCCGGAAAACCGCACGCTGGTGCTGGATTTCATCGATCCGCTGGCCGATCCAGACCGCCCCTTCCTCTACAAGCTGCGCGAGATGCAGTCCGAGACGGAGATGCTCTCCGAGGATCAGGCGCAGGATCTGGCCCTGCTGATGACCCTGCTCGACACCCATACCCGTCTGAGCGGCCTTCCCGCCGATCCGCAGCGCATTCTGGAGGCGGAGCTGCTGCTGGCGGCCTCGGGCGAGACGGCGCCGCTGCTGCCCTGCCTGATGGGCGCGCTGGATGCCCCCACCAGCTTTCGCGGCGCGGCCCCCCTGCCCGCCGGGCTGCCTCTGGCCGCAGGCATCGCCTTTCTGCAGGCGGAACTGGCCGAAAAGGGCGTGGGCGCGCTGGATCCGCTGGATCAGCGCAGTCTGGCGCTGATCGGGCGCGACCGGCAGAACGCCATGGGCGAGATCATGCTCTATCCGCCGCAGCCCCTGCGGGTGGTGCTGTCGGGCACGCCCGCCGCCGCCGCGCAGGAGTTCTGGGAGGACATGGCCGAACGCGGGCTGGTGACCGCCCGCCCCGAAACCCGCGAGACGGCCGAGCCCGAGACGCCCGCCCCCGCAGAGACGGTGCTGACCCTGCCCGCCGATCTGCCGGTCTCGCCGCTGCTGCTGGGCTATCTGCGCTGTGCGGCGCCTGCGGGCAGCCCTGTGGCGCTTGAATTGACGCTGTCGCGCAGCACCGACACCTCCTCCTGGGCCTCCCGAATCGAAGGTTATACCGATGTGGCGATGACCGATGTGGCAGGGCAGGTCCGGCGCGGCCCGCAGAAGGCGCCCGCGCAGCCCGACAGTCTGGAACTGGCACGGATTTCCCAGCAGGTGCTGCCACAGCAGGCCGTGGCCAGCGCCGGGGTCCGGCCCGAAGACGCCTTTGCCATCCTGCTGCGGCTCGATCCCACCGCAGAGGTGGAGCCCTATCTGAACACCGATCACTGCCTGATCGTCGAGGGACGCGCGGCGCTGCTGGAACGCTTCGCCGAGGCAGGCCCCGCCCTGCTGCAGAAGCCGGTGGTCTGCATCGGGCGCCGCACCCCGCTGCAGGAGGATTACCTGATCGCCTCGGTGCAGAATTACTGGGGCCGGGGCGGGCGCTATCCGGTGACCCCGGTGGCGCTGAGCTACAATGGCGAAAGCTCGACCTTTTCCATCGATCCCAAGCCGGGCGAGGGGCTGACGCTGATGGCGCTGGCCGATCTGGTGACCCTGCCGCTGGCTCTGGCGCTGAAGCTCGACCAGCCCGGCGCGCCGCACGCCATCGCCGGTCTGCTGCTCTGGCCCGAGGGGCTGATCGTGCGGGGCGGCGCGGGCACGGCGCTGGCCCCCGACCTGCTGGTGGGGCTGGAACGCAGCGTCAATACCATGCCCCTGACCGAGACCGATCACGAGGCGGCCTTCCTGACCGGGCAGATCGACGAGCGGTTCTTCGCCCGCCGCTCCACCATCGCCGACTGGCCGGTGGCGCCGCTGATCGGCGCCATCGTGCAGCGCAGCCGCAATCTGGAAACGCAGCTGGCCAAGTTCGCCGCCGCGCCTTCGCCCCGGCAGGCCGGGCTGGTGATGGCCGCTCTGGAACGGGCGGGCGACACCCCGCATCTGACCACCGCCATCGACGCCTTTGCCCGCAGCGCCTCCGGCCAGCCGCAGCTGCTGCTGCGCATGGAAGAGGGCAGCCTGCGCGCCTTTCTGGGTCTGGCCCGGCAGGTCGCCTCCTGCGACGAGATCGCGGCACGGCTGGCGGTCTGCGCGGGCGACATCGCCCGGGCCAGCCACCATCACATCGTGCCGCTGTTCGAACTGCTGGCCAGCTGCCTGCCGCTGCCCGTGGTGCATGCCGCCCTTGCCTTTGCCGCCGCCGACACCGAACAGACCAAGCGCGCGCAGTACCGGTTCGGCGAATGCATCCGCCGCTACGGCTCGGTCGAGCTGATGACCCAGCATCTGGCGCATCTGGCCCGGACCGGATCCGACCTGCTGCAGGATGTGGGATTCCTGCGGTTCTTCCAGAAGCTGCTCTATTCCGACGTGCTGCCCACGGTCCGCGCGCTGGTGGGCGAGCCGGTGCTGCAGGCCATCGCCGGGACGCTGGATTTCAAGGACAGCTTCAAGAACGCGCTGGTGGAGGGCGACCGCGACCGGCTGCTGGCGATGATCCGCGACCCCGACCGCACCCGCAACGTGGAGTTCATCCCGTGGATGGATTCGCTGCGCAGCCATTCCAACGAACTGCATGACATGGCGCTGCCGATCACCGGCGCCGCCCTGCCGCAGCTGTCGGGCGTCTATGGCAACAAGCTGATGGGGGCGCTGTTTTCCGACCGCGCCGTGCTCGAGGAGCTGCGCGAGGCGCGGCTGCTGGAGGATGACACCGATCTGGACGTGATCTGCAAGAACGTGCTGGGCGATAACGGGCCGCTGAACGCCATGCTGGCCCGGCGCTTCGAGGGCAGCGGCACGGCGCCGCTGCGCATCGAGGGCCGCAGTGCGGCAGAGGTCTTTGCCCATGCCGCCACCGCCTGCGCGGGCAGCGCGCAGCACCGGGACGGGCCCAAGGTCAGCGTCATCATCTCGGCCTATAATGCCGACATCCCGCTGCTGAAGCTGTCGCTGGCCTCGGTGCTGGAGCAGTCGCATGGCAATATCGAGGTGTTTGTGGTCGACGACGCCTCCGAGCCGGAGAACAGCGCCGAGATCCGCGCCGCCGTGGAGGGCGACCCCCGCGTCAGCTATCTGCGGATGCCGGTCAATTCCGGGCCCTATATGGGGCGCAACCGCGCCATCGCCGCCGCCTCCGGCGCGTTCGTGGCGATTCAGGATGCCGATGACTGGTCGCATCCCGACCGCTTCGCCACCCAGATCGCGGCCTTTGCGCAAAGCCCCGTCACGCAGATGGTCACCACCCCGCATATCCGCATCGACCGCCATGGCCGCATCCAGATGGAGGCGGAATTCACCATTCTGGGCGACGGGCCGATGACCTCGATGTTCCGGCGCGAGGCGTTCGACGCGGTGGGGCTTTTTGCGCAGGTGCGCTCGCGCGGGGATGTGGAGATGCGCGAACGGCTGCGCGCATATTACGGCAACCACGCCCTGACCGAACTGGCTCTGCCGATGATGCTGTGTTTTGCGGATTCCGCCACCCTGTCGCAGAAGACCAAGAGCGAGAAGATGGAATATCTGCAGCTGTTCCGTACCAATATCAGCGGGCGGCGCAGCCTGCGCAACCTGCGCCGCGACGGGCAGGCGCTTGCCCCCGAACATGCCATCGCGGTGCCGCTTGCCCTGCGCCCGACCCAAGGGGTTTGAAGACATGACAGATTACGGCACCATCGACATTTCGATGACCTCGATGAGCTCGCGCATGGCCACGCTGGGCCAGACGCTGCGCTCGCTGCTGGACCAGAATTACGCCAACCTGTGCATCCATCTCTATCTCTCGCGCGAGCCTTACCTGCTCGACAAGGGCGTGACCGAGCTGCCGGAGGACATCCAGCAGCTACAGCGCGAGGCGGCGGGGCGGCTGAAAATCCAGTTCTGTCCGAACTGGGGGCCCTATCGCAAGCTGCTGCCCTATCTGCGCGCCAATTGGGGCAGCTCCAAGCTGGTGGTGACGGTGGATGATGACACGATCTATCCGCCCGACTGGCTGGAAGGGCTGGTCGCGGCCTATCACACCTATCGCTGCGTGATCGGCTATCGCGGCCACCGCATCAACGTGCGCGAGGACAAGATCGCCCCCTATCGCAGCTGGATGCGCACCCGGATCGAACAGAATCCCAGCATGCTGATCCTGCCCACCGGCAAGGACGGCATCCTTTACAACACCGCGTTTTTCCCGGTGAACGTGCTGAACGTGGCCGATGCCCTGCGCATCGCCCCCACGGTGGATGATCTGTGGTTCCGCTGGCATCTGTCGCTGAACCGGATCGCGGTCAACGTGATCAATGTCGATTACAAGGCCGGCACTTTCGACGAGACCGATTACGAGAGCTCGCTCTATCTCAACTTCAACAAGGGCGGCGGCAATGACGTCGCCGTGGGCGAGCTGCAGAACTACTTCAAGAGCCGTTTCGATTTCGATCTGGCGGGGCTGGCCCGCCGGGAGTGACCTTGTGCTATAGTGGTATCGTTTAACGACACGACATGCTGCGCTGCGGATTCCATCCGCGATCTTGGTCACCACAAGCTGCATTACACACAGGGCGGCGACACCCTTGTCGTCAACTATTCAAATAAAAAGTTATAAAAAAGATACCTCATAAGATGGTAAGAAACCCTTCCTTCATTAACCCAACCTCAGCCATTGATTCTGAGGTTGGGTTGCGATATTTGCATACGTTACGCCATCATATGATAAATTAGTTACGCATATAATGTTCATAAGGAAGGTCGAATACCCTCAGCAAAGATCGCGCATATATTCGGCGCAAACCAAGGCTATCCGCCAGATGATGATCAAAAATTGCAGGCGCAAACTGTGGCTTAAGAGAGCGGGGAGAAGACGGAGTTTTTTGATACCCCACCGCATTATTTATATCAAAATAGCGAAATAGTCCAGCCTGAGATTCTAATCGCATTCTCTCGTTAAAATCCATCAACATCTTATTCATCTGCCTTTCCCCAAGTATATGGGAATCAAGTCGACTGGAAAATAACTCAACATCTTCTTCAGAAGAATCTCCTGTTTTTATGATCCTCTGGACGTACTTTCTCGTGAAGTTACGGTGTGACAGAACGGTCAGGTGGCAACCTTTGATCGCAAGATGATCTCCAGGGAAATTCAATGATTTAATAAATTCAAGATAAATGCCCGAGAGCCAGTCTACATATTCCCCAGGAGTTAGATCTGTATCATTTTTCACTACCTTGCGATAATAATACCCCAACTCCAAGTCGACCTGACCAAACCCCAGCACCAGATGCTTGACGTTGGGTAGAGCTGCTCGAATAATCTCTTTGGTTTTAAGCGTTGAAGCTTTAGGTCTGAACCCAGCAATCGAAGCCGCAGGAATGGCTTGCCCCACGATTGAAAAATATTTTCTGTTTATGCCAATTCTATCGGACATAGATCCTGCCTTGGGTAGGATATGATGTGAGTGGGAATCCCCAAACACACAAATAGAGATAGGAAGAATATTGCCCTTGGTCAAAATGGCACTCCTTGAAGCCACACGATATTCAAGCACAGGGTCATCCTGCGTAGAGCACCACTATAAATAAGATCAAGCCAACAGGCCGCTTGAAAAATTTCTTGATCCAAAATATTGTTGCCCCGTTGCTGGTGTGCCTCATCGGGTCCACACCCCTATGCAACCCCGGACGGACCTCCCGCCGGAGATGTCGATCAGATACGATGAAAGGTATCACCATGTCCGACACCCCCCACGACACCGCTGCGCCCCTGAGCGCCCGCACTCAAAAATCTCTGAACTTGACCGCCAAGTCGGTCAAGCGCCGGATGTCCAAGATTTCCAGTGGGACTGAACCTCGCGCCCTGAACAAGAAGAAGGGCAAGCTGGCCATTGCGATCCTGAACCAGATCGCTGCAGGCCAGATCAAGAACCCAGTCGCCGTTGCAAAAGCCTTCGCCGATGAGCAGAACGAAGAAGGCGCTGAGCCCGCTACGGAAGAGACAGCAGATAAAGAGACCTAGGGTCAGGACACATTGATCATGTCATAAAGATCTGGTTCACCGCTCGACCATCGAGCGGTGAAATCTGTAATTTGGTCTGGCTGAAAGACACGCAGATGGTGCGTCTTGAGTTCTTTTATCCAAAGCCCTGCGTCGATAACCGGCGTATTCTACCAAGGATAATACTAATTATATTAAATTTTTACACTAATGCGACGCGCCCAAACGTTACCGTCCGCACAGGACGCTCTACAGCCGCTGGAAGCGCTGGAACGACAAGGGTATGTTTGCCCGGATCATATCACAAACTGGCAGACTCTTGTTATGATCGAGAAACTCAAGGGGCCAGATCACAGGCACCGATGAAGCGCTGAGCAGGTGCGGGATCGAAGGCTGAAGGGCGGAGAGGCAGTCGTCCAGTGGCAGCAGCGTGTGCCACGGCTATTGCTCCCTCGACCCAGTTTTCATTCAACGACTTTCATTCAACGGCCGTCGCCTGCTTCCGCCATTTCGCCACCGTCTGTGAGTTGATGCCAAGTTCTCGGCTCGGCTGCACGAGCCAAGCTTGTGATCGCTGTATCGCAGCTCTGGCGGTGTGCATTGTTGTGGCGCTGCCCTGACGAGCTTGTCCCATAGTGCGTCCTTCCATTCTTTCGAACAGATCCCACCAACGATCCGTGGGAACAAACACCTAAGCCCCTCGCTCCACTAAAATTCCTGCATCTACCAAGACAAAGTTTTTCGAAAGAATTCCGATGTGAAACCTTCGCAGATTCCTGCGAGAGTTTCCGCATTCATAGTAGGATCGACATCGGTGTTGCGTGGAGTCTTTGACACCGGCAAGGCAAGATCATTCAGCAAAAGCGCGGCCTCCTCTGCAGTCATCCAATCGGTCAGCGTTTCCATCTGTTCTCGATTGGCTGCCATAACATTTTCTCGGTCCACAGGGCTTAAAAACAAGGCTTTTGGGCTTTTGGGCAAGGTGGTTTCGAGCTTGTCGAGCTCGACGTTAAGGCGATGGCGGAGACTCCGATCGACCTCGACTCCCAGAGCACCAAGTCGACGCAACAGGGTGCGTCGCATGAGAAAACCTGTTAGCGTCATGGCGGGGTTGTCATGCAGATCGTGGTCGATCAGCGGATCTTCTGGATCTACCCCCAACACCTCAAAAACACGCCGCAAGTACCCTGGATAGTCCGATTTTGAAAAGGTAAGAACCTGCACAGATCTGTGCCCCAACAACTCGTCCCATTCGGCGACATTCCGCAACATGCCGAACGAGCCGTCAACATCAATCTTGGGCGTACGAAAGTTCTTATAGGCTTGGTTGGCCATCGATTCTACGTAATCGTCCGGCCGACGCACACTGTAGACAACTGACAATTTGGCGCCACCCAGCATTTCCAAAAAGGCCTTCTTGGCCGCGCGTGAGCTACTAGCGAAAAGCTCGCTGCAGAGCACGATGCGCTTTGCATCTTGCGCAGCGATCTCCTCAGCCAAACGGTCGCGCAAGATGCCGACCTGCTGCTTGCTCGTACGGGTCTTATCGTCGCGCACAGCATGGTAGAACAGATGATGGGCTACGGAATGTGAATTGGCTGATCCGGTGTTTCGCCGAGTGCCAGTCTTGGGGTAAAGCAGGCCGTAACGCCT
Source organism: Salipiger marinus (assembly GCF_035481585.1). Lineage (NCBI taxonomy): Bacteria > Pseudomonadati > Pseudomonadota > Alphaproteobacteria > Rhodobacterales > Roseobacteraceae > Salipiger > Salipiger marinus. The sequence goes on from NZ_JAYKSL010000020.1 coordinate 44,801, forward strand.
TGCGATGCTGTCACGGTTACGAAACATCAGGGTCTGAATAGTACTTGTTGCTGTCTTGTAAGTGCCCGCGTGCAGCACAACTTGAAGATCCTGGGAGGAAGCCATCTTGAACCTTGCGCAATAAAATTCTCTTACCCTCGAAGGACACACAACTTTTCCTGCCCTCCGGGACCTTAGCCGATTGTCCGCAAAATGGAACTCTAGTAGATAAACTGAGATGTAAAAGCAGTAAAGTGGTTCAATGCCTCGTCTCATCCTCCACATCGGTACGCACAAGACGGCGACCACCTCCATCCAGAGGTTCTTCAAGCACCACCAAGCCAGTCTGGCCGATCGGGGGGTGTTCTACCCAGATTATTCGCTGATTGGACGGAAGCCACATTATGCGCATCTGGGCATGGTCAACGCGCTGTCCGGACGGCACAAGAATTACAGCGCCGAACTGGCCGAGAGTTTCTTCCGCAAGGTGCTGGAACGGGTGCCTGATCACGAAACCACCATCCTCAGCGCCGAACCCTTCTACCGCCATGTGCTGAACGATCCCGAGGAAGAGCCGCTTTACACCCCCGAGGAGTACTGGCCGCTGCGCGAGAGCTATATCGCCCGCATCCGCGACCTCTTCGGCGAGGCGCAGGTGGTGGTGGTGTTCCGCCGTCAGGCCGATTACGCGCAGTCGCTTTATCAGGAACATGTGAAGGTCACCCGCTATCGCGGCAACTTCCGGGAATTCCTGAACGATTTCTGGTATCACTTCGTCTTTGCCGAACAGGCCCGGGCGTGGAACGCGGCCTTTCCGGGGCTGCAGGCCATGCTTTTCGACCGGCTGACCGCCACCGGCGATCCCACCGCCGAATTCTGCCGCCTGCTGGGCCTGCCGGTCGAGGGTCTGGGCCCGGTGCCGCGCGCCAATGAAGGCCTGCCCGTCGATCTGGTGGTGCTCAAACGCATGCTGCACCGGGGCCGCGACGACAAGGACACGCTGCGCGACAAGCTCGAGGCGCTGGCCGAACGGCTGCCCCCCGAGGTGGTCGAAGGTTTCCGCGCGCGCTCGTTCTTCAACGGGGCGGGCGAGATGAAGACGTTTCAGACCGGGTTTGCCGCGCAGAACGAGACGCTGCGGCCCTTCCTGCTGCATGACGACCTGCCCGCCGAGGGCCCGGTCTTTCCGGCGGAGTTCCGCAAGGGGCTGAATTTTGGCGACCGGCTCAAGCCGCCGCTGCTGCGGGCGCTGCTGGATCTGAGCCTTCAGGCCCCGGTCTGAGACGGCCCGCGCGCATGGCGCCCCGTCCGATCCGGCCCCGGCCCGGGGCCCTGCGGTGAGATCCCGCGCGCTTGGCATCTGGCGCCGCCACATTGCCGCCACGCTGGTGCTGCGCGGGCGCCCGGGGCCGATCCCCGGCCCCGCCGGAAAGGTGGCGGGCCATCTGTCCGCCATCACATGGGCCGCCAACCGGCTGGTGGTGGAGGGGCGGCTGGAGGGCGCGGGTGATCTGACGCTGCGCCTTGGCGAGATGCGGGCGCAGGCCCGGCTGCCGGCAGGCGGCGGCGCCTTCGCGCTGGCCCTGCCCTGGCCGCCGGGGCTGGCGCTGTCCGGCACCACGCCCGATCTTTTGCTGGACGATGCCCCGCCGCTGCCGCTGCCGCTGGGGCCGGTGCGGCGGCGGCAGGCCGCGCTGGCGCTGCGGCTGGGGGGCACGCTGCTGCGCCTCACCCCCGATCTGGGGCGCTGGATCCTGCGGCAGGACCGCGCCGCCCGCGCCCGCGTCAAGGAGGCGCTGGGGCTGGGGCTGCGTCCGACGGCGGGACCGCTGGAGGCGGCGGTCTTTGCCAAGACCGAGGAGGCCGCCCCGGCGGAGAGCCCCGGCCCGCTGACGCTGGTGCTGCCGGTCTATAACGCCTTCGATCTGCTGCAGGACTGTCTGGACCGGGTGGTGCGCCACACGCCGGAGCCGTGGCGCATGGTGGTGGTCGAGGACGGATCCCCCGATGCAAGAATCCGCCCCGCCCTGCGCGCCTTTGCCGCCGCGCGCCCCGAAGGTCAGGTCACGCTGATCGAGGCGCCGCAGAACCGGGGCTTCATCGCCAGCGTCAACGCCGCCTTTGCCGAGGTGCTGCGCCTTCCCGCCGACCGGACCGGGCCGGTGGTGCTGCTGAACAGCGACGCGCTGCTGCCGCCCGGCTGGGCGCCGCGGCTGCTGGCGCCGCTTGCCGATCCCGGCGTGGCCAGCGTCACGCCCATGTCCAACGATGCCGAGATTTTCACCGCGCCCGTCCTCTGCGCCCCCGCCGGTCTGGCCCCCGGTCAGGCGCTGGCCATGGATGCGGTGGCGCGCAGCCTCGATCCCACCCATGCGCGGGCCGAGGCCCCGACCGGCGTCGGCTTCTGCATGGCGCTGCAGCGCCGGTTTCTGGATCTGGTGCCCCGGTTCGACACGGCGTTTGGCCGGGGTTACGGCGAAGAGGTCGATTGGTGCCAGAAGGTGCGCGCGCAGGGCGGGCGGCATCTGGGCATCGCCACGCTGGTGGTGGAGCATCGCGGCGGGGCCAGCTTTGGCAGCGCCGAAAAACAGGCGCTGATCCTCGCCAACAACGCCCGGATCACCCGCCGCTATCCCGCCTATGACGACGAGGTGCAGGCGTTTCTGACCAGCGATCCGCTGCGCAGCGCCCGCATGGCGCTGGCGCTGGCCTGGGCGGGCAGTCTGGGGCGCGGGCCGGTGCCGGTCTATCTGGCCCATGCCATGGGTGGCGGGGCGGAAAGCTGGCTGCAGCACGCGCTGCCCGCCGCACTGGCCGAGGCCGGGGCGGCGGTGGTGCTGCGGGTTGGCGGGGCGGTGCGCTGGCAGCTCGATCTGGTGACGCCGCAGGGCCGGGTGTCGGGCTGGACCGGGGATTTTGCCCTGATCGAGCGGCTGCTCGCCCCGCTGGCCCGGCGCCGCATCCTCTATTCCTGCGGCGTGGGCGATCCCGATCCGGTCAGCCTGCCCGGGCATCTGCTGGCGCTGGCCCGCAGCCCGCAGGACGAGGTCGAGATCCTGTTTCACGATTTCTTTCCCATGTCTCCGGCCTTCACCCTGCTGGGATCCGATGGCCGCTTTCATGGCGCCCCGCGCCCCGGCACCCCCGATCCCGCCCATCAGGCCAGGCGCCCCGACGGGGGCCGCGTGCCGCTGGCCGACTGGCAGCAGGCCTGGGGGGCGCTGGTGGCGCGGGCGGACCGGCTGCGGGTGTTCAGCGCCTCGGGGGCGGATCTGGTGGCGCAGACATGGCCCGAGGCCCGGCCCCGCATCAGCCTTGATCCGCATCAGCTGCCGCATCGCCCGCCCCGCCTTGATCCCCCCGCCCCGGGGCCCCGCCCGGTGCTGGCAGCGCTTGGCAACATCGCGCCGCACAAGGGCGCGGGGCTGCTGCAGGCTCTGGGCCGGATGAGCGCCGAGGCGCGCGGCTTCGATCTGGTGCTGATCGGCAATCTTGATCCCGGCTACAGCCTGCCGCGCAGCGTGCCGGTGCATGGCGATTACAGCCCGGCGGACATCCCCACGCTGGCGCGGCATTACCGGATCAGCCACTGGCTGATCCCCTCGCTCTGGCCCGAGACGTTTTCCTTCACCACCCACGAGGCGCTGGCCACCGGCCTGCCGGTGCTGGCCTTTGCGCTGGGGGCGCAGGGCGATGCGGTGGCCTCGGCGGAAAACGGCATCGCCCTGCCGCATGACCCGGCGGCGGATCCGGCAGAGGCGGTGCTGGCGGCGCTGCGCCCGCCTGCGCCCGCTGGTCAAAAGGCGCCTTCCTCTGTAGGACAGGCAGGATGATGGACAGGCTCGCGGCATCCGCGGCATCTTACAGGCAGGACCGTTTCCACTCATGTCCGACACCTCCCACGCCATTCCCCAGGTGACCCGAAGCCACCCGCGCAAGCGGCACTGGCTGGTCCTGCTGAGCTTTGTTGTCATGGTGCTGCTGCCGCCGCTGGTGGCGGGCTGGTATCTGTGGACCCGCGCCGCGGACCGCTATGTCTCGACCGTGGGATTTTCGGTGCGCACCGAGGAAATGGGCTCGGCCATCGAGATGCTCGGCGGCATCGCGGAGCTGTCGGGCTCCAGCTCCACAGACACGGAAATCCTCTACAAGTTCATCCAGAGTCAGGAACTGGTGCGCCGCGCCGATCAGGCGCTCGACCTGCGCAGCCTTTGGGTCAAGGGCGGCCCCGAGATCGACCCGGTCTTCGTCTACCAGCCCCCCGGCACGATCGAGGATCTGGTCAGCTACTGGGGCCGCATGGTGAAGGTCTATAACGACGATACCGGCCTGCTGGAGCTGCATGTGCAGGCGTTCGAGCCCGAGGACGCGCAGCGCATCGCCGAGTTCGTCTTTGCCGAAAGCGCCGACATGATCAACCGGCTGACCGCCATCGCGCGCGAGGATGCCACCGCCTATGCGCGCGAGGAGCTGGACCAGTCGCAGGAGGCGCTGAAGACCGCGCGCGAGGCGATGACGCGCTTCCGCAACCGCACCCAGATCGTCGATCCCTCCGCCTCGGTGCAGAGCCAGATGGGGCTTCTGTCCTCGCTGCAGCTGCAGCTGGCCGAGACGCTGATCAATCTCGACATCCTGCGCCAGACCGCCGCCGCGAACGATCCCCGCATCACCCAGGCCGAGCGCCGGGTGGAGGTGATCGAGAACCGCATGGTCGAGGAGCGCGAGAAGCTGGGCCTTGGCGCCGAGGACGTGGCGGGCAGCAATGTCTTTGCCGATCTGGTGGGCGAGTTCGAGCGGCTGAATGTCGAGCGGGAATTTGCCGAACAGTCCTATACCGCCGCCCGCGCCGCCTATGACGCGTCGCTGGCCGAGGCACGGCGCAAGAGCCGCTATCTGGCCGCGCATATCCAGCCCACGCTGGCCGAGGCGCCGGAACATCCCCGGCGGCTGACGCTGCTGGCGCTGGTGGGCATCTTCGCCTTCCTGATCTGGGCCATTCTGGTGCTGGCGCTTTATGCGCTGCGTGACCGGCGTTAAGGGGCGGCGCGCGCGATGATCGTCCTGCGCAACCTGACCAAGACCTTCGTGCTGAACGGGCGGCGCAAGACCGTCGCCCGCAATCTCAACGCGGTGTTTCCCACCGGCACCTCGGTGGCGCTGCTGGGGCGCAACGGCGCGGGCAAGTCCACGCTGCTGAAGATGATCGCGGGCACCACCACGCCCACCTCGGGCGAAATCCTGTCGGACGGGCGGATCTCGTTTCCGGTGGGGCTCGCCTCGTCGCTGCATCCCGACCTGACGGGGGCGCAGAACACCCGCTTCGTGGCGCGGATCTATGGCGCGGATACCGATGCGCTGATGGCCTATGTGGAGGAGTTCGCGGAGCTTGGTGAGCATTTCCACCTGCCGGTGCGCTCCTATTCCTCGGGGATGCGGGGGCGGCTGTCCTTCGGGGTCAATATGGGGCTCGAATTCGACACCTACCTGATCGACGAGGTCACCGCGGTGGGCGATGCCGCCTTCAAGCGCAAGAGCCGCGACGTGTTTCTGGCCCGGATGCAGAAGGCGGGCGCGGTGTTCGTCAGCCATTCCATGGGGGCCGTGCGCGAGATGTGCAAGGCGGGCGCGCTGATCGAGAATGGCGAGCTGACCTATTACGAGGATGTCGAGGAAGCCATCGAGCGCTACATGCACATGATCGATGGCGCGATCTCGGCCATGGCCGAACCCCTGCCCGAAGGGGCGGCGCAGATGGATTTCCCGCGGGATTCCCGGATGCTGTTCGGCATCGGCCTGCCGCAGACCCGCATCGACTGGGTGGCGGACTGCCTGCGCCGCCACCGGCCCTGCCATTTTGCCCAGACCCGGGAGCCGCATTATTTCGACATCCGCGCCGGGCTGTCGCAGAAGCTGCGCGACCGGCGCTTCAGCACCGCCAGAACGCTGGCCGACCGCATGCCCGCCGAAACCGAGGAGGCGCGGCGCTACACCGTGCAGCTTCTGGGCGAGATGAGCGCGCTTTTGTCCATCCACACCGCGCCGCAGGACGGGCCGGACCGGCATGACGCCTATCTGGATTATCTTCTGGCCCGGCATCGCGGCCAGCAGGTGATCTGCGATTTCACCCCCGCCTATGCGCTTCTGGGAACGGCGGATCTGGCCGAGATGGCAACGGTGGGGGCGGCGCGCTTCGTCTGCGTGCTGCGCGATCCGGTGACCCGGCTCTGGGCGCAGATGCATGACGGCCTGCTGCCGCGCCAGCGCGTCACCTCCGAACCGCTGGAGGCGCTTGCCCGGGCGCTGCTGGACAATCCCGCCCGGCTGGAGCTTTACCCCGAGACGGATTACGCGGGACTGTTCGAGCGGCTGGAGGCGGGGGTCAGCCCGGCGCGGCTGCTGTATCTTTTCCACGAGGATCTGACCGGGCGGGCCGGGCTGATGCCGCTGACCGAGTTCCTGGACGTGCCCAAGGTGCTGGAAATCACCATGCTGCCGCTGCCCGAAGAGGTGCTGCCCCCCATTCCGGAGGATCTGCGCCAGAGGCTGCGCGCCCTGCTGGCCCCGCATTACGCGGCAGCCGAACAGCGCTTTGGCGACCGCCTGCCCGCAGCATGGCGCGCGGCAGACCCCGCAGAATGACGCAAGGCCCCGCAAGGGGGCCCTGCCGGAGTGCCGGATCAGATCCCGGACGGGATCAGATGCCATACCCCGCGCGGCCGATGCTGTCATAGGCGGCAAAACCCGCCGCCTCGGCATCGGAGGCGGAATAGACGTTGCGCAGATCGGCCATGCGCGCCGTGGTCATGGCGCCCGCGATGCGCTTGAGATCCAGCGCGCGGAACTCGTTCCATTCGGTCAGGATCACCAGCAGGTCGGCGCCTTCGGCGGCGGCATAGGGATCCTCGGACCAGCCGATGCCGGGCAGCAGCGCCTCGCCCTCGTGGCGGCCCTGCGGATCGCAGGCGCGCACCTTGGCCCCGCCGCCCACCAGCGCGGGCACGATGGTCAGCGCGGGCGCGTCGCGCATGTCATCGGTATTGGGCTTGAAGGTCACGCCCAGCACCGCCACGGTCTTGCCGTTGAACGAGCCGCCGCAAAGATCAAGCAGCTTGTCGATCATCCGCCGCTTCACGTCCTCGTTGATCTTGATGACCGCCTCGGTGATCAGCATCGGGCTGGCATGTTCCTGCCCGATCCGGGCCAGCGCCTTGGTGTCCTTGGGAAAACACGAGCCGCCATAGCCGGGGCCCGCATGCAGGAACTTGTTGCCGATGCGGCCATCCAGCCCCATGCCCTTGCTGACCTGCTTCACGTCGGCGCCGACCTTTTCGCAGAGCGCCGCGATCTCGTTGATGAAGGTGATCTTCACCGCGAGGAAGGCGTTGGCGGCGTATTTGATCATCTCCGCCGATTCCAGATCGGTGGTGACGATGGGGAAATCGCGCAGGTAAAGCGGGCGGTAGATGTCGGACATGACCTGCGCCGCGCGCTCGGTCTCGACCCCCACCACCACGCGGTCGGGCTTCATGAAATCGTCGATCGCAGCGCCTTCGCGCAGGAATTCCGGGTTGGAGGCCACGTCGAACTCCAGATCCGGATTGGCCGCCGCAACCACCTCGCGCACCTTGGCATTGGTGCCGACGGGCACGGTGGATTTGGTGACGATGACGATGTAGCGGTCCGCGGCCTTCGCGATCTCTTCCGCCGCCGCCATCACATAGGTCAGGTCGGCATGGCCGTCGCCGCGCCGGGTCGGCGTGCCCACGGCGATGAACACCGCATCCGCCTGCTTGACCGCCGAGGCCAGATCCAGCGTGAAGGACAGCCGCCCCGCCTCGACATTCTTGATCATCAGCGCATCAAGGCCGGGCTCGAAAATCGGCACTTCGCCGCGTTCCAGCTTCTCGATCTTGCGCGGGTCCTTGTCCACGCAGATCACCTCGTGACCAAAATCGGAGAAACAGACACCCGACACCAAGCCCACATAGCCGGTGCCGATCATGGCAATGCGCATCCTGTATTCCTTTTTTCAAACTTTGCGTGGCAGTCCTGCGGACCTTCTGCTGCATGTGTTTCCTTAGCTTGGCACGCCGTTGCAAGCGGAAAAGGCCCCGATGCCGCATTGCAGCGACGGACGTGCAGATCCTTGCCGGTTCCGCACGCGCCGCAGGTGACAGCGCTGTAACAGCTGGGCATCAGGCGGGCAGCAGGCTGGCGCCATGCCGGGGCGCGTGCTAGCAGGGATGCCGGAAACCGGGCCGATCCAGCCCCGTCCAGAGCCCGAAGGAGCGCCCTTATGGCCGCACCCTCTTCCCCGCAGCGCCTGCGCCCGGTGAACCGGACCATGCGGCTGGCCACCCCCCGCACCATCCTCGCGCTGATCCTGCGCGAGATGTCCTCGACCCATGGCAAATCGCCGGGGGGCTATCTGTGGATGGTGCTGGAACCGGCGCTTGGCATCGCCCTGCTCAGCGCGATCTTCTCGCTGGGCTTCCGTTCGCCGCGGCTGGGGACCAATTTCCCGATCTTCTACGCCACCGGCCTCCTGCCCTTCATGATGTATACCGATATCAGCAACAAGATGTCCCAGGCGGTGAACTATTCCAAGGCGCTGCTGGCCTATCCGCGCGTGACCTTTCTGGACACGCTGCTGGCCCGGTTCATCCTGTCGGCGCTGACCCAGCTGCTGGTGGGGGCGCTGCTGTTCACGCTGATCCTGTCGATCTGGGACACCCGCACCGTGCTGCTCATGGACCGGCTGATGCTGTCCTATGCCATGGCCATGGCCTTTGGCGCCGGGGTCGGCACGCTGAACTGCTTTCTGGTGACCATGTTCCCGCTCTGGCAGCGGGCCTGGGGCATCCTGACCCGGCCGCTGTTCCTGATCTCGGGGCCGATCTTTCTGTTCGAGACCCTGCCGGAATGGGCGAAGGAAATCCTGTGGTGGAACCCGCTCATGCATGTGACGGGCGAAATGCGCGGCGCCTTCTATCTGCAATACGAGGCGGATTACGTCTCGCCCGCCTTCGTTTTCATGGTCTCGGCGATCTGCGGGGTGATGGGGCTGATCTTTCTGCGCCAGTATCACCGCGACATGCTGGAACGCTGACCCGCACAGGGCAGACTGGCACAGGGCAGACCGGCGCCCGTCCGCAAGGAACGGGCGCCGGCAGACGCGGCAGGGGCCTGTGGCTCAGAAGATGAAATCATCCGCCGAATAGGCCAGCCCACCCCGATCTCGGACACCGAGATCCCTTCCAGCAGGATGGTGTTGGCGTTGAAGAAATCAAAGGCGGCCGCCCCCGACAGCACGATCGCGTCGCTGCCGAGATTGCCGAAGACGCCGTCGGCGCCGATGGTGCTCACGTTATAGACGAATCAGTCGTCGCCCTGCCCGCTGGACAGATGGTCAGCGCCCGCATCCTTTCAGCGTGTCGCCAAAATCGGAGCCGTTGATCGTGTCATTGCCACCGAACACCGCGCCCAGCAGGTTGTTGCCGGTGGTCATCTCCACCAGACAGGCGGAAAAGCCGGTGACGGAGAAATCGGTGTTGTTGTTGTCATGAACCTCCCCCACCAATACAGTTGTTTGGAGGGGGTTTTGACCTCTTGCAGTTGCTTCTGCACAAGGTCCCGACCGTCCCGGCCGGGTTGACCGTTTCAAGAGCCGGCCAGTTCTGCCAGACCCCAGTCCAAGAGAACACGCGCGGCCGCTTCGTCGCGGCCGAGACGGCATCCACACTCGCAGTCGTGGAGGCGCAGGCTCAGCGGCTTCTTCCGGACACCACCGCAGCCCGGACATCGCTGGGACGGCTTTAACCGTCGCGTCTGCGCTTCAAGGAACTCCGAACCAGCCTCTGCCGCTTTGTACCGGAGCATGTTCAGAAACGCGGCCGGAGCCGTGTCGAGGATCGACCGGTTCAGCCCGGCCTTCTGTGCTACGTTCCGGCCCGGCGCCTCAAGGGTGCCACGCGCGGAGCGCGTCATGTTTCCGACCGCCAGCGCTTCGGTAGCGATCACGGGATGTGTCGCGACCAGCCGGGCCGAGGTCTTGTGCTGGAAGTCCTTGCGCCGCGCCGCCACCTGGGCGTGCCGGCGCGCTAGGCGCTTGCGCTCATGGCGGACCGCGCGGCGGCTGATTTTGCGAGCCCGGGCCTTGGCCGAGAGGCGGCGCCCGGCGTCGCGCAGCTCCTCTGCTTCCCGGTCCAGATGCCGCGGGTTCGGGATAGCTTGGAAGGTTCCGTCCTGCAGCGCCAGAGTTGCGAAATCGGCCACGCCCCAGTCGAGCCCCGCGGCCGACCCACGCGCAGGCGCGCGCTCCGCGCAGGCGGTCTCTACCACCAAGTTCAGGCTCCAGCCGAAAGCGCTGCGGCTCACATCCGCCTTTAGGATTCGGCCCGGGGTGCGGGCCCGGCCGCGCATGCGCATCCGGCCGATGCCGAAGAGCGTGACATGGCCATGGCGCCGACCATCGCGCATCTCGACCCTGAAGCCATTGCCGTGCTCCTTGTAGCCCCAGCCTCGAAACCTGTCCGCGCTGCGGAAGCGGGGAAAACCGGGCTTTTCTCCGTTTTTCACACGCCGGAAGAAGGCGCGGAACGCCAGATCTAGCCGCTTCAGCACGGTCTGTGCCTCATGCGTGTGAACGAGACCGTGCCAGCCGCCGACATCGGCCCGCATGTCCTTCAGCGCCTTCTCCTGGTGCGAGAGGTTGATCCTCACTCCATGGCGCCAAGCGCCGATGCGCTCTTCGAGCGCGGCGTTCCACAGGTCCTTCAGCATGCCATGCTTGCGCAGCATAGCCTCGTCCTGGGCTCGGCTCGGATAGAGCCGGAAGGTAATGGAACGTGTTGCGATCATTTGAGAAAATGTATATTGGTTCAGTCATGAGAAAACAAGCTTTAACACATACAAATAATGGCTTCTTTTCCCTCACCTACCATATGGTTCTGGTAACAAAGTGGCGCCAGCCGGTTCTAACCGGCCCCATGATCGACATGGCGCGCAGCATCACTGCTGCGCGCTGCGCCGCCCGATCCGGCGAACTGCTCGAGTTCGGGGGAGAGGAGGACCACCTCCATCTCCTGTTCTCGTTGCCGCCCGTGGCCGCGCTTGCGGACTTCGCCAACGCGCTCAAGACATCGACTTCGCGGCTGCTTCGGAGAGATTTCCCCGCCCTGAAGCGGCAGGGGCCGGCCCTGTGGTCGCCCAGCTACTTCGTCTGCAGTTGCGGCGGTGCCTGCCTGAAAACGGTCAAAAGGTATGTCCAGGCGCAAGAGCGCCCGGAGTGAGCTGACAGCCCACAGGGCTTCCCCACCAATACAGCAGCTTGGAAGGGGCTTGTGTCAGCTCGTTTTGGTCATCAAGATCACCGGTCAGGGCGGCAACAAGGGCGCCGCCGAAGTGGCAAATGCGGATCCCGACGGCTGCACGATGCTGTTCCAGCACGAGGCCATTCTGGCAAGCTATCTGACCGGGCGCGTCAATTTTTCATGGGACGGGTTCAGCCCGGTCGCCATGACGAATGTCGAACCCGCCATCTTCGCCGCCTCGCCGAATGCGCCGTTTTCCGATCTGGACGGCCTCATCTCCTATGCCAAGGACAACCCGGGCGAGGTGCTGGCCGCCGCCAGCATCGCCTCGAACACCCATTTCATCCTGCTGCAGTTTCAGGACTCGCTGGACATCAGCTTCAACATCATCGGCTATGAAGGCGGCAGGGAACGGGTGACGGCGCTGCTGTCGGACACGGTCCAGCTTGGGCAGGTCGGCGAATCCGATGGGCGGCAGTATTTCCCAGACCAGCTGAAGGCGCTGGCCATCTTCTCGGACAAGCGATCCGACACCCTGCCGGATGTGCCCACGGCCATGGAACAGGGGCATGACATCGAGATCAGCATGGCGCGCGGCGTGCTTCTGCCCGGGGGCGCCTCCGACGATCTGGTGGTGCTTTATGCGGAGCGCTTCGAAAAGGCGCTGCAGGATCCGGCGGCCATCGAGTCCCTGACGAAGATGGGCAGCTCCATCCGCTTTGTCGGCGGTCAGGATTACGCGGACTGGTGGGCCGATCAGGCGGCGCAATGGGAAAAAGTGGCGCGCGACATCGGCATCTACATGGTGAACTGAGCCCGCGACCGGATGGCCCTGACGGGCCATCCAGCCCTTCAATCCTGGTGATGACATGAGCAAACGACTATCCGGCATCCTGCTGGCGGCGGGGCTCTTGGGCCTTGCGGCCCTGATGTTCCTGCAGACCTTCAAGGTGCCGGATTCCGGCGCCCGCCCCGGCATAAGCCCAGGATCTTTCGCAGCAAAACCCGCGATCCGGCTCTGGCGCGGCAGCTGTCTGCCCGCGCCGGACCTCAGAAAATCTCAATATCCGAGGCGGTGACCTGCGCGTTCTGCTCGAAGGTGGCGACCAGAAGCTGGGCGTCGCCGCCCGCGCCGTCGCCATCGAACCAGAGCTGTCCCGACGCACGGTCGAAGATGAAGCGGTCATCGCCATCCTGCGCCCGGGTTCCGGCGACGAACAGATCCGCCTCCAGCAGCCCCGCCGCCAGCCCGCCAAACAGCGCGCCCTTCATCTTCAGAAGATCGCCCTCATTGGCCTCGTTGGTGTTGAAGTCGATGATGCGGTCGACATTGTCCCGCCCCGGCGCGCGGTCGAAGACGAAGGTGTCGGCTCCCGCCTGCCCGCGCAGCGTGTCGCGGCCCTCGCGCCCGGCGATCAGGTTGTCATAGGGATTGCCGATGATCAGGTTGTCGAGCCCGTTGCCGATGCCGTTGATCGTCAGCGGATCACCCGCCTTGGTCAGGACCGTCTGCAGATAAAGCCGCTCCACATGCGCGGGCAGCGCATAGGAGAAGAACGCCTTCACCGTATCCGCCCCCCCGCGGCCCGGCCCCTCGATCACCGTGTCGCCGGGGGTGCGCACCAGATAGGTGTCATTGCCCGCCCCGCCGATCAGCGTGTCGATATTGGGCCCGCCATCCAGAATATTGTCCTGATCATTGCCGCGGATTTCGTTGCGCAGCCCGTTGCCAGCCCCCAGCACGGCCTCGCCGGTAAGGAAGAGGTTTTCGATATGCTGGCGGCCCATGCGGAAATCGACCGAAGAGATCACCGTGTCGGTGCCACCCCATTTGCGGCTTTCCAGCACCAGATCGCCCAGATCGTCCACATGGAACAGATCGCCCCCCGGCCCGCCGATCAACTTGTCGGCGCCCGCGCCGCCATCGATCGTGTCATGGCCATACCAGCCGTTCAGCGTGTCATCGGCGCTGCCCCCGGTCAGCATGTCGCCGCCGCGGCTGCCCATCAGATCCTGCGGGCGGTCGGGCTGCGGTTCGGGATCGGGCGGGGTGCCGTCATCCAGCAGCAGCACGCCATCGGTGGCGGCAAAGTTCTGCGTCGCCATCACCGACAGCAGCGTGGCGCCGGAGGAATAGGTGAATTCGCCCAGCTCGATGCCGATGCCGATCACCTCATATTCGGGGCGAAGAATGTTGGCGCGGTGGCCGGGGCTGTTCATCAGGCTGACATGCAGATCCTCGACATCGTCGAAATAGCCTTCGGCGCCGCGCGCCGACTGCACCGCCAGATTTTCCCCCGACCGCCAGCTGCCGGAAAAATCGAAGCCCGCCGCGCGCATGCGGTCGGTGGCGCTGCTGGCGTCGCTGTCGCCGGGCAGCACCCGCCCGGAATGGCTGAAGATGTCACTGTCGAGCATCCAGTCGGAATGGATCTCTGCCGAGGCGTTCAGATGCTGTTCAAGCCGCAGGGCCTGCAGCCCCAGCGCCGCGCGTTCGGCATTGATGAGGTCGAGCATGTGACGCTCGAGATCGCTGGCGATGGACATATAGGTCTCCGTCAAGGCCATGATCCCCGCCGGGGCGGAGCTTTCTAGAAAAAAAGCACATCCCCCGGACCGAGGTCCACCCCCGCATTCAGCACGAAGGTCAGCTGCGCGGGTTTCGGCCCGGTGCCGTCGGGATCGACCCAAACTCCGCCGGTGGCGGCGTCATACAGCAACCGGTCCCCGGCATCGGCAGCGCTGCGGCCTTCGTGAAACATGGCCCGGCTGACCCCGCCCGGTGCCAGCCCGAACAGCTGCGCCTTGATCCAGAGCGCATCCTCGCCGGGGGTGAAATCCAGCACCCGGTCCACATTGTCCGGCCCCGGCGCGCGGTCGAAGATGAAGGTATCGGCCCCGCCCTGCCCGCGCAGGATGTCGCGCCCGCCGCGCCCGGCGATGACATTGTCATAAGGCGTGCCGACGATGGTGTTGGCCAGATCGTTGCCGATGCCGTTGATGGAAACCGGGGTGCCCGCAGCCGTGCGCACCGTCTGCAGATGGAGATCTTCCACATGCGCGGGCAGGGCATAGGAGCGGAAGGCCTTGATGGTGTCGTGCCCTTCGCCCGGGGCCTCGATCACCGTGTCGCCGGGGGAGCGCACCAGATAGGTGTCATGGCCCGCGCCCCCCACCAGCGTGTCGCTGTTCTTGCCGCCATCGAGAAGGTTGGCGCCCGCATTGCCGGTGATGCGGTTGGCAAGCCCGTTGCCGATGCCGCGCAGCGGCGCGGTGCCGGTCAGGGTCAGATCCTCCAGATGCGCGCCGCCCATCCAGAAATCCACCGAGGCCAGCACATGGTCCTGCCCCTGCCAGCGCGGGCTTTCCAGCACCCGGTCGCCAAGATTGTCGACGACATAGACATCCGAACCCGGCCCTCCCATCAGCAGGTCGGCGCCCGGCCCGCCATCCAGCCAGTCATTGCCCGACAGCCCGGTCAGCGTGTCGCTGCCGCCGCCGCCCGACAGGACGTCGCGCGCCATACCGCCGGTCAGCCGGTCGGCGCGGTCGGTACCGCTGGACTCTTCGGACGCGGCCAGCACCTGCGCGAACCAGCCCGGCATCAGCCGGTCCGCCTCCAGCAGATCCATGGCGCGGATCCGTGCCACCGGCAGGCCGGTGGCGGTGGCAGTGGTGAGGCGCAGCACCTCCCGGCCAAAGGCGATCTCGGCGCCATCCTCGGTCTCGCGCAGGGTCAGCTGGTCGGGATTGCGCAGGAAGGCCCAGCCCGACAGGTCGAGCCGGTCGATCCCCGGCTGGAAATCCGTGATCACATCCGGGGCGCCATCGGCGGTCAGCACGAAGATATCCGCCCCCGTCCCCCCGGTCAGCGTGTCGGATCCGGCCCCGTCCATCACGATGTCATTGCCCGCACCGCCAAGGATCCGTTCGGCCCCGGCGCCGCCCGCCAGCAGGTCATCGCCGCTGCTGCCCGCAAGCGGCGCCTCGGTCCCGGTCCCCTGCCGCAACAGCCCCGCAGGCAGGTCGGCGGCAAAGACGGTGATCCCCGGCTCCGATCCGGGGGTGACCGCCAGCCGCAGCACCCCGTCCGGCCCCACCGCCAGATCCATGGCAGAGATGCTGGCCAGCGTGCTGCCTTCGCCATCCTCCAGCGTGCCCATATGCAGCAGCCGCCCGTCGGGCAAAAGCTCGAACAGGCTGAGCCCATGTTCGGATCCGGCGGCGGCCAGCCAAACCCGGCCATGATGTTCTGCCACCTCCAGCAGGCGCACGCCCCCCAGCCGCATGTCGGGCGCGTCCATCACGTGATCGGTGGCGGTCAGCCGCCCGCCCGACCCGGCGCGGAAGACCGAGAGCGTGCCGCTGCCCTGCCCTGCCACCACCACATGGGCCACCCCGCCCGACAGGGTGCTGACCACCGCCGCAGCCCCCGCGATGCCCGGGCCGCTGTCCATGTCGAAGCGCTGCAGCAGCGCCGGGCGGCCCGCCTCGTCCAGCCGGTAGACCCCCAGCCCTGCGGCGCCATCGGCGCTGGCCACAAGGTAATCCGTGCTGCCATGGCGGTAGCTGGCAAGCCCGGTGATGCGCCCGCCCTCCCCAGCCAGATCCGCCGGGGTGCTGGCCATCTGCACCAGCGCGCCGGTCTGCGACAGCTGCCATGTCAGGATGCGGTCCTGCCCCTGCGGCGTGCCGAAGACGAGGCTGCGCGTGCCCTGATCCAGCTGCAGCACCTGCGCCAGATCGGCGGGCAGCGCCCGGGTGCCGGGGCTCGCGCCACTGCCGGAAAAGGCGCCGCCCTCACCCGTCGCAAAGCTCCAGAGCCCGGCGCGGTTCACCCCGGTCGCGGCCAGATGCGGCGCGGCGCCGCCCATGTCCAGCAGCAGCAGCCGGGTGTCCTGCCCCACGGCCACGCCACCGGGAAAGCCCGCCGCATCAAACCGCTGCGGGCTGCCCGCCCCGTCAAGCCGCCAGCCCGCCAGCCCCGCGCCGCCGCCGCGCGTGGCGGTGTAGATCACCACCTGCCCCCCCGCCGTGGCCAGTTCCAGATCGCTGACCCCGCGCAGGAAAGGATCCCCCGCCCCCGCGACCCGCATCCCCCGGTTCCAGTCCAGCTGCACCATGACACATCCCCGCCCAAGACCCCCGCCTGCGGAGATGCCCGCGCGGCGCGGCGGCAAGCGGGGACAGGATGTGGCAGGATCGCGGAGTTCGTGCCGGGTTTGACTCAAAGCCTGCCGATCCGGCAGCGCGGGGGCAAAACCTTTCGCATGCGAAAGATCCGGGCGTGCTGCAGCGGCACAGGCGTTGCGATCCTGTCATGGCCGCGCCTATAGAAAGCGGTGGGATCCCGGCTGCATCGCCGCAGTTCCGGGGCAGGGAACAACACGAGGGACAGAGCGGGTCATGGCACCAAAATTCGGAACAAGCGGGCTGCGCGGGCTGGTGACGGAGCTGACGCCCGCGCTGGTCGAGGATCACGTGCGGGCCTTTCTGGCGGCCTGCGACACTGGCGGCGCGATCTGTCTGGGCTGGGATCTGCGGCCCTCGTCGCCGCGCATCGCGCAGGATGTGATCCGCGCCGCCGCCAGCATGGATGTGGCGGTGATCGATTGCGGCGCCGTGCCGACCCCGGCACTGGCGCTGGCGGCGCAGGCGCGCGGCGCGGGGGCCGTGATGATCACCGGCAGTCATATCCCCGCCGACCGCAACGGGCTGAAATTCTACGTGCGCTCGGGCGAGATCACCAAGGAGGACGAGGCGGCGATCACTGCAGCGCTTGGCACCACGCCGCGCACCGACACCGCCCCCGAGACCCAGGCCGATCCGGATTGCGGCGCGCGCTTTGTCGCCCGCTATCTGCAGGCCTGCGGGACGGGCGCGCTCCGCGGGCGCCGCATCGGGCTTTACAGCCATTCCGCCGTGGGCCGCGACCTGATGGCCGAGATCCTGACCGGGCTCGGCGCCGAGGTGGTGGATCTGGGCCGCTCCGACATCTTCATCCCCGTGGACACCGAGGCGGTGGATCCGGAGGTGCGGGCGCAGATCGCGGACTGGGTGGCGGAGCACCGGCTGGATGCGCTGGTCTCTACCGATGGCGACAGCGACCGGCCGCTTCTGGCGGATGAAACCGGCGCCATCGTGCCCGGCGACATCATGGGCCAGATCACCGCCGCGGCGCTGGGGGCAGAGACCGTGGTGACGCCGATCTCCTCCAACAGCGGGGTGACGGCCAAGGGCTTTGCTGCAGTGCAGCGTACCCGCATCGGCTCGCCCTTCGTGATCGCCGCCATGGAAGCGGCAGGCGGCAAGGTGGTGGGCTATGAGGCCAATGGCGGCTTTCTGCTGGGGTTCGAGGCCGAGGGGCCCAAGGGATCCTTCGCCCCGCTGCGCACCCGCGACTGCGTGCTGCCGCTGGTGATGGCGCTGATCGCCGCAGGCCCGGGGCCGCTTTCGGCGCGCGTGGCGCAGGAGCCGCCGGTGGTGACGCTGGCCGACCGGCTGCAGGAGGTGTCGCAGGAGGCCTCGCAGCCTTTCGTGGCAGCCTTGGCCAGCGATCTAGAGGCGCGCGCGACCTTTCTGGCGGCACTGGGCGGCAGCGAAGCGGCGGTGGATCTGACCGACGGGGTGCGGATCACGCTGACGGATGGCCGGGTGGTGCATGTGCGCCCCTCGGGCAATGCCCCGGAACTGCGGCTTTACGTGGAGGCGCAGGACCGCGCCGGGGCGGAGGCGCTGCTGCAGGCGGGGCTGGCCGAGCTGCGCCGCAGGCTCGGCTGACCCTCCCCTCTGCCCCGGTCTGTACGGACCGGGGCAGGGTAGACAGCCTCAGAAAATCTCGATATCCGCTGCGGCCACCTGAGCGTTCTGGTCGAAGATGGCGACCAGAACCTGCGCCATCGGCGGTCAGCATCCCCGGCTCCGACCCCGAGATGACGGCCAGCCGCAGCACCCCGTCCGACCCCACCGCAGATCCATGGCCGCCGCGCCGTTCCGGCGCGGAACACCGCCAGCGTGCCGCTGCCCTGCCCCGCCATTACCACCTACACCTCGCCGTCCAGATCCGCGCTGACCACTGCCGAGGCCCCCGCGATGCCTGGGCCATTGCTCATGTCGAAACGCTGCAGCAGCGCTGGCGTGCAGGGGCTATTGAGGCGCCATGCGGCCACCCACGCGCCGCCGCGCGTGGCGGCATAGATCACCACCTGCCCCCCAGCAGAGGTCAGTTCCAGATCGGTAACCCCGCTGAGGAAGGGAGCGGTGATCCCCGCGATCCCGTCTTCCGAGTCCAGTTCAGCTGCACCACGGCACACCCCTGCCAAGACCTTTCGCTCTTGGGGGATACCACGCCGGGCAGGCCACAATCGGGGACAGGATGTGGCGGGATCTCGGAGTTCGGGCGCGATGTGAGTCACAGCCTGCGCAGCAGACCCAATAAACCTTTCGCATGCGAAAGGTTGCGCAGGGGCCGCGGGGGGGACATGCCGCTTGAAACCCTTGCCCGGGTCATCGACAATCGCGCTTCGGGTGGCGGCCATTGCGGCCCGGATGTGCCTGCCCTTGCCAGAGACCGCTGCCTCTGCTTCACCCGCAGGGACAGGCCGCGACAGGGCAGGGGCCCGGGCCTGCGGTATCGGGCCGGAAAATGTGATGGGGAGACTCCGCCTTGAATGATGCGGCAGAGATCTGGGGCCATGTCCTTGACGGGTTCGTGACCCGGTTCACCGAGGTGGTGGCAAAGGAGGCCGACGCGGTAAAGGCGCTGGCCCTGGCGGATCCGCAGGCCATCGCCGCCGCCTGCCAGCTGATCTTTGACTGCCGCGGGCGGGTGATCTGCAGCGGCATGGGCAAATCCGGCCATATCGCGCGCAAGATCGCCGCCACCCTGTCCTCGACCGGCACTCCTGCGCATTTTGTGCATCCCGGCGAGGCGAGCCATGGCGATCTGGGCATGATCCAGCCCGGCGACGTGCTGCTGGCGCTGTCCAATTCCGGCGAGACGCGGGAGCTGGCCGATGTGCTGACCTATGCCGCGCGCCGCGCCATCCCGATGATCGCCATCACCAAAAGCGCCGACAGCGCGCTGGCCCGTCATGCGGCGGCGGTGCTGCTGCTGCCGGACATGCCAGAGGCCTGTTCGATCCACATGGCGCCCACCACCTCGACCACCTGCAGCCTTGTCATCGGCGATGCGATGGCGGTGGCGGTGATGCAGGCACGCGGGTTCCAGCGCGAGGATTTCCTTGGCTTCCATCCCGGCGGCAAGCTGGGGGCGCAGCTGCTGACGGTGGAGCACCTGATGCACAAGGGTGCTGCGCTGCCGGTGCTGGCGCCTTCGGCCTCGATGGAGGAGGCGATCCTCGAGATGACCTCCAAGGGCTTCGGCATCGCGGCGGTGGTCGAGGACGGGCGGCTGCTGGCCGTGGTCACCGATGGCGACCTGCGGCGCAACATCCGCAACATTCTGGACAAGGCGGTGTCCGAGGTGGTCAATTACACCCCGAAGGTGATCGCCCCGGGGGCCCTTGCCTCGGAAGCCCTTGGCATGATGAATGCGCTTCGCGTCAATGCGCTGTGCGTCGTCGGCGAAAACAACAACCTGGTCGGTCTGATTCATCTGCACGACTGTCTGAGAGCCGAGGTGGCCTGATGCCCGAACCGATCATCCTCATTCCCGCCCGCTATGCCTCGACCCGCTATCCCGGCAAGCCGCTGGTCAGCCTGAAAGGCGCCGATGGCGAAAAGACCCTGATCCAGCGCAGCTGGGAGGTGGCCTGCCGCGTGCTGCCGCGCGACCAGGTCTATGTCTGCACCGATGACGACCGCATCATCGCCGCCGCCGAAGGCTTCGGCGCCCAGACGGTGCTGACCTCGGACCGCTGCCGCAACGGCACCGAACGCTGCGCCGAGGCGGTGCGGAACCTAGGCACCGATGCCGAGATCGTGGTCAACCTTCAGGGCGACGCGCCGCTGACCCCGTCATGGTTCGTCGCCGATCTGATCGAGGCGATGCGCCGCGCCCCCGAGCTCAGCGCCGCCACCCCGGTGCTGCGCTGTGACGCCGCCACGCTGCAATCGCTGAAGAACGACCGCCGCGCCGGCCGTGTCGGCGCCACCACCGCCGTTTTCGGCACGGACTGGAACGCGCTTTACTTCTCCAAGGAAATCATCCCGTTCTGCGACCAGCTTGCCGCCGATGCACCGATCCCGGTGTTTCACCATGTTGGCGTCTATGCCTTCCGCGCCAAGGCGCTGGCTGCCTATCCCGACCTGCCGGTTGGCACGCTGGAACAGCTTGAAGGGCTGGAACAGCTGCGGTTTCTGGAAAACGGTCTGGTGATGAAATGCGTCGAGGTGAATGCCCGCGGCCGGGTGTTCTGGGAGCTGAACAATCCCACCGACGTGCCGCTGATCGAGGCGGAGCTGCAAAAGGAACTTGCATGAAAACGGTGACAGTCAAGGATGTGGCGATCAGCAACGCGGCCCCCCTCGCGCTGATCTGCGGACCTTGTCAGCTGGAGACGCTGGAGCATGCCCGCATGCTTGCGGAGGCCATCGCCGCTGCTGCCGAGGCGGCAGGCACGCGCTTCATCTTCAAGGCCAGCTTCGACAAGGCCAACCGCTCCTCGCTGTCGGGGACGCGCGGCGTGGGCATTGACGAGGGCCTGACCATCCTCTCGAAAATCGGCGCAGAATTCGGCTGCCCGGTTCTGACCGACATCCACGAGATCAGCCAATGCGCCCCCGTGGCGCAGGCGGTGGACATCCTGCAGATCCCCGCCTTTCTGTCGCGCCAGACCGACCTGCTGCTGGCTGCGGGCGAAACCGGCGCCGCGATCAACGTGAAGAAGGGGCAGTTTCTTGCGCCCTGGGACATGAAGAACGTCGCCGACAAGATCGCCTCCACCGGCAACGAGCGCATCCTGCTGTGCGAACGTGGCGCAAGCTTTGGCTACAACATGCTGGTGTCGGACATGCGGTCGCTGCCGATCATGGCGGAAACCGGCTATCCGGTGGTGTTCGACGCCACCCATTCGGTGCAGCTGCCCGGCGGCAAGGGCACGTCCTCGGATGGCCAGAGCCAGTTCGTGCCAGCCCTCGCCCGCGCCGCTGTCGCCGTGGGCAGTGCGGCGGTGTTCATCGAGACGCATGAAGAGCCCGCGCGCTCGCCCTCGGACGGGCCCAACATGGTGCCGCTGCACGAGCTGGGCGCGTTGCTGAAGACCCTGCGCCGGATCGATGACATCACCAAGGAAACCGCCTGACCGCGGGGGGCAGCCAGAAGACCTGCGCCAAGCGGGCCTTCTGGCGAAGGGAGCAGGAGTGACAGATCTTTCGCATGCGAAAGATCCGCTCCCGTTTCAGGTGCGGCCTTCGGCCAGCGCCAGCAGATAGGCGCCATAGCTGTTCTTGGAAAACCGCCGTGCGCGTTCGGTCAGCTGCTCGGCGGAAAGCCAGCCCATCTGGAAGGCGACCTCGTCCGGGCTGCCCACCTGCTGGCCCTGCCGTTCGGTGAGCGTGCGCACAAAATTCCCCGCATCGAGCAGCGAGCCATGCGTGCCGGTATCAAGCCAGGCATAGCCGCGGCCCATGCGTTTGACCGTCAGGGTTCCGTCGAGCAGGTAGCTTTCCAGCAGGCTGGTGATCTCCAGCTCGCCGCGCGGCGAGGGCTGCACCTTGCGGGCGCGGTCCGGGGCGGTTCCGTCGAGGAAATAGAGCCCGGTGACGGCATAGGAGGAGGGCGGCACCTCGGGCTTTTCGATGATGGCGCGGGCATTGCCCGCAAGGTCGAAATCCACCACACCATAGCGTTCGGGATCGGCGACGTGATAGCCAAAGACCGTGCCGCCGGTGTCCTGCGCCCCGGCCTCGGCCAGAAGGTCGGGCAGGCCATGGCCGAAGAAGATGTTGTCGCCCAGCACCATGGCCGAGGCCGCGCCGTCAAGGAAGTCTTCGGCCAGCAGATAGGCCTGCGCCAGACCATCCGGCGAGGGCTGTTCGATATAGGTCAGATCCAGCCCCCACTGGCTGCCATCGCCCAGCGTGCGCTGGAACTGGTCGCGGTCCTGCGGCGTGGTGATCACCGCGATCTCGCGCAGGCCCGCCAGCATCAGCGCGGTCAGCGGGTAATAGATCATCGGCTTGTCATAGACCGGCAGCAGCTGTTTCGACACGCCCTGCGTGATCGGATAGAGCCGCGTGCCGGAGCCGCCTGCCAGAATGATGCCCTTGCGTCGTGTCATCGTCACCAGACTCCTTGTGTAAACCCTTACGCAGCGCCGTCTGCCAAACCTTTCGCATGCGAAAGGTTTGCGCAAGGTCCGGGTGTCATGCGGTGACGCCCAGCCGTTCGCCCACGCCGTGGCGCGACTGCAGCGCCTGCCACCAGGCGGGATTGTCGAGATACCACTGCACCGTGCGACGCAGGCCTTCTTCCACCGTGACCGAAGGCCGCCAGCCCAGTTCCTCGCGGATGCGGGTCGGGTCGATGGCATAGCGCGCGTCATGGCCCGGACGGTCGGTCACGAAGGTGATCTGGTCGGCATAGCTGCCGCTGGCCTTGGGGCGCAGATCGTCGAGGATGGCGCAGAGCGTGCGCACCAGGTCAAGATTGCTGCGCTCGTTCTCGCCGCCGATATTGTAGCTGCGCCCGACCGCGCCCTTCTGCACCACCAGCAGCAGCGCGTCGGCGTGATCCTCCACGTAAAGCCAGTCGCGGATGTTGGAGCCGTCGCCATAGATCGGCAGCGGCTTTCCGGCCAGCGCGTTGAGGATGATGACCGGCACCAGCTTTTCGGGGAAATGATAGGGACCGTAATTGTTGGAGCAGTTGGTCAGCACCACCGGCAGGCCATAGGTCTCGTGCCAGGCGCGGACCAGATGGTCCGATCCGGCCTTCGACGCCGAATAGGGCGAGCGCGGATCGTAAGGCGTGGTCTCGGTGAATTTCACCGCCGGATCGGCGGGCAGCGAGCCGAAGACCTCGTCGGTGGAGATGTGGTGAAAGCGGAAAGCCGCGGGGCGGCCTTCGGCCTGCCAGTAGCTCCGCGCCGCCTCCAGCAGGGTGTAGGTGCCGGTGATGTTGGTGTCGATGAAGGTGCCCGGCCCGTCGATCGACCGGTCGACATGGGATTCCGCCGCCAGATGCAGGATGGCCTCGGGGCGGTGCTGCGCGAGGATGCGGTCAAGCGCCGCGCGGTCGCGGATATCGGCTTGCTCGAAGGCGTAATCGGGGCTGTCGGCCACCGGCGCCACATTGTCGAGACAGGCCGCATAGGTCAGCGCGTCCAGATTGACCACCTGATGGCCGCGCGCGATGGCAAGCCGCACCACCGCCGAACCGATAAACCCGGCGCCGCCGGTCACAAGGATCTTCATGCTGTCAGTCTTTCCATGCGAAAGGGCTGTCAAACCCGGCGATGCCGCCCGCCTCGGCATCCTTGGCGGAAATCACCGGCTCGATCCCCGACAGCGGCCAGTCGATGCCGATCCCGGGGTCGTTCCACAGCAGCGCGCCTTCGGTTTCCGGCGCATAGGTGTCGGAGCATTTGTAGACGATCTCGGTCTCGGGCAGCAGGGTCATGAAGCCATGGGCAAAGCCTGCGGGCACCAGCAGCTGGCGGCCATTTTCGAAGCTCAGCTCATAGCCCACCCATCTGCCATAGGTCGGGCTGCCGCGGCGGATGTCCACCGCCACATCGAAGAGCGCGCCGCGCCCGCAGCGCACCAGCTTGTCCTGCGCGCGGGGCGGCGCCTGAAAATGCAGGCCGCGCACCGTGCCCGGCGTCATCGACAGCGAATGGTTGTCCTGCACGAAATCGATGCTGATGCCGTGATCCGCCAGCGCCTTGCGCGACCAGCTTTCGGAAAAGAAGCCGCGGTGATCGCCAAAGCGTCGGGGGGTAATGAGCCTGACGCCGTCAAGCCCGGTCTCTTCGATCTGCATGGGCGCAAACGCCTTTCAATCCGGATGATGAATGCTGTCCGGCTCTTAGCATCCGGCCCCCGGCCTGTCACCAGCAGCCCCCGGCGCGCGCGGGATCCCGCGAGGATCAGCCCTCGCCGCGGCGGGCCAGCCAGCCCAGAAAGGCGCGGTCGGGGCTGCGCAGCACCGGGCTGCCGGAGCGGCGCCACATCGCCTCCCATTCCGCCTGCAGCGCATAGACATCGGCGCCGGGGGCTGTGGCGCGCGCGGCCTCCAGCGTGGCTGCGGCCAGCTGCGGGCGCGGGCTCTGGACGGGGGGCTCCACCATGCTGGCGCGGGGGCTGGCGCGGATCACGTCGCCCGGCTCCTCGGAGAGGTGGTAATCGGGCAGAAGATCAGCGGCGATCATGTCGCGCAGCATGCGGCGGAACACCCGGCGCGGCGAGGCGGATCCGGATTTCTTGTGCAGCACCTCCACCGAGACGCGCCATGCGGGCTGGCGGCCGCAATGTTTGCGGATCAGCTCGTAGATGCGCCGCTCCAGCGGCTTGCGCAGCTGGAAATACTCGCGGCTGAGCGTCAGCACCGATTTCGACAGCACCGCGCGCCACAGCCATTCGCTGAGCGTGACCGCGACGCTGACCATGCGCCCGCCGCGCGACTTGCGCACGATCTGCCAGCTTTCGATCAGGCCGAAGCCGGTGGTCACCTCATGGCCGCCGGTTTCGTAATTGGTGGTGATGCGCGTGCCCGCCAGCCGCTCGAAAGCCTCGCGCAGGCGCTTGTAGCCATCGCCAGAGGTTTCGCGGTTGGTGGCCACCAGCAGGTCATGGGCGCGCAGATGCAGGGTGCGGCTGAGGCTGCGGCCCGCATTCATCGCCGCCATCAGCTGGCTGATGCAGTAGATCAGGATGTCCTTGTCATGGATCGTCGCCAGCCCCTTGACCGAAGGCACCACCTCGATGCGGGTGCCGTTATGGTCATAGCTCAGGATGCGGCGGTCGGGCCGGGTGGCAAGGCTGAACAGCGGATGCTCCATGCTCGCCATGTCATCCTTCGGCGAGGCATCAAAGATGTCGCAGAGGAAGAAATCCGCCGTCGGTTGGCGGTCGGGCTCCCGCCCTCCGCCGCGTGCCGGGATCACCCCGCTCATCAGCCTGCCCTCTGCCCCGCCCCGGGGGATCGTCGCTGCGCGGCCGCTCTGCTGTCGGCCTTGGCGCATCGTGGTTTCAGTGACACCCAGACTAAAGTTGTCCACAGCCCGCGTCCAGTGCGCAGACCGCCGCGAACGTGGCTTTGGAGTCACCTCATCGGGGGATCGGAATCGTTTGAGCGTGGTTTCGGAATCGCCTGTGTCGCCCGTCAGCGCCGATCCGGCTTGAAATACAGGGGTTTGCACCGCAAGCCCGGGACCTGTAACATATAACTAACCCAATTTAACAGATCCCGCGCGACGGATTTGCCACAGGCAAGGCCCGGCCCGCCCGGACACCCCCCGACAACCCATAGATTTTGCAAAGAAATTATGATGGTGTCCTCAAAATCCTTTCATGTACCGCGTTTTGTGATATCCTGAAAAAAACGCGATACATGAGGCGCAGGCATGGCCCCCGAGACCCTGACCCTACCCCCCTATTTCAACATCGATCCCGATCAGGCGCTGGCCGATCTGGGCGCGCCCGCAGGCAGCGCGCGCTTTGCCGAGATCGCCGCCGCCTGCGGGCGCGGGCGCGACGATCTGGCCGGGCGCGGGCTCAACCCCGAGGGCCGCAAGGAACTGCGGCTCTTCTCCACATGGGAGATCACCCGCTACCTGATCCCGGTCGCACCCGCGCATTTCCGCCGGGTGCTGCGCCAGCATCCCGACCTGCCGCAGGGGCGTGCCGCCTCGGAAGGGGCGGCGCGCTGGTTCACGCTTGATGAGGTGCTGCGGCTGCGCGCGCATTTCGCGGCGGAAGGATCCCGGGCCAAGGAATACCGCCCCTACCGCCCCGAGGGCCTGCCCGCCAAGATCGTGGCGGTGGCGAATTTCAAGGGCGGGGTGGGCAAGACCTCGACCTGCGCGCATCTGGCCATGTCGGCCGCCCTTGATGGCTACAGGGTGCTGGTCATCGATCTGGACAGCCAGGGCTCGATGACCTCGATCTTCGGGGGGCGCGTGGCGGATGAATGGGCAACGGTCTTCCCGCTGCTCGCCCGCCATTACGCCCGCCACCAGCAGGCCGAGAACCGCGCCCGGGTGGATCGCGGCGACAGCCCGCTGCCGCTGGACGACACGCTGTCGGAGGCGCTGAAGCTGGAGGCGGGCGCGCTGGTGCAGAAAACCCACTGGCCCAATATCGACCTGATCGGCGCGCAGCTGAACCTTTACTGGGCGGAATTCCAGATCCCGGTCTGGCGGATGCAGGGGCGCAGCTGGAAGCTCTGGGATGCGCTGTCGGAAAGCCTCGAGGCGGATGGCATCCTTGACCAGTATGACCTGATCTTTCTCGATACGCCGCCCGCGCTGGGATATCTGACCATCAACGGGCTGGCGGCGGCGGATATCCTGCTGGTGCCGCTCGGGGCCTCGTTTCTGGAATTTGACAGCACGGGGCGGTTTTTCGACATGCTGCATTCCACCTTCGCCTCTATCGAAGAGGCGGAGAACATGGCGGCCCGCGCGCTGGGGCGCGAGGGGCTCGCCTTTGAATGGGATGCGGTGCGCGCGGTCATCACCCGTTATGACGGCAACCAGCAGGCGGAACTGGCCGCCCTGATGCAGGCCTATCTGGGTCCGGTGCTGAGCCCGCACCGGCAGGATTTCACCGCGCTGATCGGGCAGGCGGGCGAACAGGTGGCGGGCATCTACGAGGCCGATTACCGCGATTTCAACCGCGAGACCTATGCCCGCGGGCGGCAGACCTTCGACGAGACCTATGCCGCCTTCAAGCGGCTGCTGGTCGGCATCTGGCGGCGCGAGGATCTGGCGCGGGCCGAAGGCTGAGGCCGCGGCGCATCTCCATCTTCCGGCGCGGGCCCGCGCCGGACCAGCACAGGGAAAGGACCGGGGTCATGGCAAAACGCAGACGGCTGACACCCGCGCAGGCCGGGTTCGGGGCGGAACCGGATCCGCAGCCGGGCGCCGTGCCCGCACAGACAGCACCGGGGGCGGCAGCCCCAGCGCCGGGGCAGGGCGGGCCGCTCAGCCCGCTGCGCCCGCCCATCGCGCAGGTGGCGGGGGCCGCCGCCACCGAGGCGGCGCTGTCGGAGATGACCGGCATTCTGGCCCGGGCCGAGGCCGAGGGCCGGATGATCCGCGCCCTGCCGCTGGAGCAGATCGAGGCCGAGCATCTGATGCGCGACCGGCTGGGGGTGGAGCCCGAGGCTTTTGAGGCGCTGAAGCAGAGCCTGCGCGCCCGCGGCCAGCAGACGCCCATCGAGGTGATGGCGCTGCCCGGGGGGCAGGGTCCGCGCTACGGGCTGATCTCCGGCTGGCGGCGGCTGCTGGCGCTGCGCCAGCTTGCGGCAGAGACCGGCGAGGCGCGGTTTGCGCAGGTGCTGGCGCTGCTGCGCCAGCCGCAGGATCTGGCCGCAAGCTATGTGGCCATGGTCGAGGAAAACGAGATCCGCGCCGATCTTTCGCATTACGAACGCGCCCGCATCGTGCTGCGCGCGCTGGAGGCGGAGGTGTTCGAGACCGAGAAACAGGCGCTGCAGACGCTCTTTGCCTCGGCCTCTTATGCGCGGCGGTCCAAGATCAAATCCTTCCTGCCCGTGGTGCAGGCGCTGGACGGGGCGCTGCGCCATCCCGCCGCTCTGACCGAGCGGCTGGGGCTGGCGCTGTCGAAGGCGCTGGAGGCGGAGGGACAGGCGGAAGCCCTGCGCGCGGATCTGGAGGCGCGCCCGCCGCGCGATGCCGAAGACGAGGCGGCGCGGCTGCAGGCCTTTCTGGGGGCCCGCCGCGGCCCGGCCCAGCCTGCGGCGGTGCCCGCCCGCACCCCGCCGGTGCGCATGGAGGCGCGGGCCGGCCATGTGGTGCTGAGCGGGGAGGCGGTGGATCGCGGCTTCATCGCCGATCTTTCGGCCTGGCTGCGCGCGCGCGGGCGCTGAAACCTTTCGCATGCGAAAGGTTTCGCGGCGGGGCCTTGGGTGGCGCTGTTGCGGCGGCGGCACCTCCGGCGCGCGGGGCGGCAAGAAACCGGCAAGCTCCGCGCCTCTAGCCTGCCCGCGGATCAGACCGCGGAGAGCCCCATGCCCGACACCTCGCCCATCCTTGCCCTGCCGCTGCTGCAGCCCGCGCAGGCGCAGAAACATGTGACCGTGAACGAGGCGCTGCTGCTGCTGGAGGCGGCGGTGCAGCTGGTGGTGGAGGATCGCAGCCGCACCGCGCCCCCCGCCGAGCCGGGGCAGGGCCAGCGCCATCTGGTGGCGCCCGGGGCGGTGGGGGACTGGGCTGGGCAGGAGGGCGCGGTGGCGGTGTTCGACAGCGGGGTCTGGCGCTTCGTGCCGCCCGCCCCCGGCTGGTGGGCCGAGGTGCGCGCCGAAGGCCGGCAGGTGGTCTGGACCGGCAGCGCCTGGGAAATCCGCCAGCCCGATCTGGACCAGCTGCCGGGGTTGGGCATCGGGGCGGCGCATGACGCGGTCAACCGGCTGGCGCTGGCCGCCGAGGCCTCGCTCTTCAGCCATGCCGGGGCGGGCCATCAGCTGAAGGTCAACAAGGCCACGCCCGCTGACACCGCGAGCCTGCTCTTTCAGAGCAACTGGTCGGGCCGGGCCGAGATGGGGCTTTCGGGCCGCGACGACTGGGCGCTGAAGGTCAGCGCCGAGGGCAGCGCCTGGATCGAGGCGCTGGTGGTGGACGGGGAAACCGGCCATGTCAGCGGCGCGGCGGTGCAGGCCTCGGCCAGCGACGTGACGCCGGGGCGGCTGATGCGCGCCGATTACGGCTACAGCCGCGGCAACCTGCTGGGCGAGGTCAGCCAGAGCGGCGGCCAGCCCACCGGGGCCGCGATCCAGTCGGGCAGCACCGCCAATGGCAGCTTTCTGCGGCTTGCCGATGGCACGCAGATCTGCACCCACAGCCTGACCATGCTGGCCGGAGCCTATAACAATGTCGGCGGCACATGGTCCTTTGCCCAGCCCTTTGTCGGCACGCGCAGCGTCAGCCTGACCGCGCCCAATTCGGGATCCGACTACATCAACTGTTCCGCGTCGCAATTCGGCCTGTGCCGACAGGGATCCGGCGGCGTCTCGGTGGTGCTGAACCTGACCGGCATCACCCCGATCGACCCGGCGGCGCAGGTGCGCAACGTCCGGGTCAGCGCGATCGGGCGGTGGGTCTGAGAGACTCACCCGCGCGCAGACGGCCCTTCTGTCGCTGGCCGTCCGGGCCAGCGACGGGAAGTTTCCGGGATCCGGAAGACGCCCTCTACTCGCGGAAGGCCTGATCCTTGACCTTGATCACCGGCTTGATGATGTAATCGAGCACGGTCTTGCGCCCGGCGAGGATATCGACCTGGGCGATCATGCCGGGCATGATCTGCACCGTCTCTCCGGCCGCGTCGAGGATCGTGCTCTGCGTGCGGATCTCGGCCACGAAGACCTCCTCGTCATTGCGTTCCGAGCGCTGGATCGTGTCGGCGCCGATGCGCAGGATCTCCCCGTCCAGCGCGCCGTAGCGCGCGAAATCATAGGCGGTGATCTTCACCTTCACCTTCTGGCCGGGATAGAGAAAGGCGATGTCATCGGGCTGGATATAGGCTTCGACCAGCAGTGTGTCGTCAAGCGGCACGATCTCCAGCAGCGGCTCGCCGGCCCGAGCCATGCTGCCGCGGGTGGTGCGGTGGATGCGGTTGACCACGCCGCGCAGCGGCGCGCGGATCTGGGCCCGGCCCGCGCGCTGCTGCAGGGCGGGCAGGGAGGGTTTCAGCGCCGCAAGCTCGGCGGTGGAGATCGCAAGATCGGTGAGCGCATCGGCGCGGTAGCTGCGTTTCTGCGCCGCGATCTTCGCGTCGATCTCGGCCATGACCGAGGCGAACCGCCCGATCGCCGCCTCGGCCCGCACCTTGCGCCCCTCCCATTCCACCTCGCTCCGGCGCAGGGTCAGCAGCGTGGTCTGGGGTTCGATGCCGCGCGTCACCAGCGGCTCCATCATGGCGCGTTCCTCGGCCATGACCGCCAGCGTCTCCTCGGCGGTGGCAAGACCCACCAGTTCTTCCTCATGCTCGCGCTGGC
This sequence comes from Salipiger marinus, assembly GCF_035481585.1. Lineage (NCBI taxonomy): Bacteria > Pseudomonadati > Pseudomonadota > Alphaproteobacteria > Rhodobacterales > Roseobacteraceae > Salipiger > Salipiger marinus. The sequence continues at coordinate 75,233 of NZ_JAYKSL010000020.1, forward strand.
GCTGCTCGCGCTGGTTTTCCAGAATGGCGATCTCGGTGGAGAGGGAATCGAGCCGCCCCTGGTAGAGCGCGGCCTCGGTCTTCACCACCTCCGGGGCCAGCGCCACCAGCGACTCCTCGAAGGTCAGCCCTTCCTCCGTGCCGGCGATCTCGGTTTCCAGCCGCTCGATCCGGGCCATGAGCCCATAGGCGCGCTGCTGTTCCTGATCGAGCTGCGCGGTCAGCTGCATCCCGTCCAGTTCCATCAGCAGGGCATCGGCCGCCACCACCTCGCCCTCGCTGACATGCAGCGCCTCCAGCACACCGTTTTCCGCCGCCTCGATGATCTGCACGTCGCCCGAGGGCACCACGCGCCCGTCCGCCCGGGTGACGTCGTCGATCTCGGTCAGCGCCGCCCAGAGGACGGCGGCGGCGATGAAGCCGAGGATCAGCAGCAGCAGCAGGCTGTTGCGCGCGGGCGACCGGCCCTTCATCTGCCGGGCCAGCGCCTCGAAATCCCGGTGCCCGCTCATGCGCCGGTCCCCACGGCGCGGGGTGTGGTGGCGGAGTTGCGCTGCAACAGGCTCTTGGGGCCGTCGGCCTGCACCTTGCCGTCGCCGATCACGATGACCCGGTCGACCAGATCGAGCAGCGAGGTGCGGTGGGTGACGATGATCATCGTGCTGTCCTTCATGCGGCTGCGCAGGTTCTGGATGACCTCGGCCTCCTTCTGCACGTCCATGGCGCTGGTCGGCTCGTCCAGCAGCAGGATCGGCGGATCGCCCACCAGCGCGCGGGCAAGGCTGATCGCCTGTTTCTGGCCGCCCGACAGGCCCTCGCCCTTCTCGCCAAGCGGCATGTCATAGCCGGCGGGGTGGCGGGCGACAAAATCTTCGACCCCGGCGATCTGAGAGGCCTTGAGGATCTCGGCATCCGAGGGCCGGATGCCGCCGATGGCGATATTGTCGCGCAGCGTCCCGGTGAACAGCCAGACATCCTGCAGCACCGCGCCGATATTGCGGCGCAGGTCGCCCGGATCGATCTGGCGGATGTCCACCCCGTCCACCCGCACCGCCCCCGAGGCGGGCTGGTAGAGCCCGAGCAGCATCCGCGCCACGGTGCTCTTGCCCGAGCCGATCCGGCCGAGGATCGCGACCTTCTCGCCGGGCTGGATGGTGAAGGACACGCCTTTCAGCGTCTCCACGAGCTGGCCGGGATAGGTGAAGCGCACCTCCTCGAAGGTGATCTCGCCATGCAGCACCGGGCGGGAGATCCAGCTGCGGTCATCCGGGCGCTCGCTGTCGGCGCGCATCAGCGCGTTGAGCGAGCGGAACGAGCTGCGGGCCTGATTGAGCCGGGTCAGGGTCTGGGCCAGCTGCGCCAGCGGCGCCAGACAGCGCCCGGTCAGGATCACGCTGGCGATGAGCGCCCCCATCGAGGTCACGCCTTCGGAGATCAGGAACACCCCGTAGAAGATGATCATCACCTGCGCCGCCTGCTGGGTGAAGGCGGTGGCGTTCAGGGCGAACTGGGTGATGGCGCGGCTCTGGCCGCCGTGCCGGGCCTGTTTGGAGATGGCCTCCTCCCAGCGGGCGCGCATGAAGCGCGCCGCGCCGCTGGCCTTGATCGTCTCCAGCCCGGTGATGGTCTCGACCAGCACGCTCTGCTTGGACTGCCCGTCCAGCTGGCTGCGCTCGGCGAGCCGGCCCAGAAAAGGCTGCACCGCCAGCCCCACCACCAGCACCAGCGGCACCGCGATGGCGGGGATCAGCGCCAGAGGCCCGCCGATCAGGTGGATGACGAAGATGAACAGCAGGATGAAGGGCAGGTCGACCAGCGCCACGAGGCTGGCGGAGGTGAAGAAGTCGCGCAGCGTCTCGAATTCGCGCAGGGTGCTGGCCATGGCCCCGGTGCTGCCGCGCCGGGCCGCCAGCTGCAGATCCAGAAGTTGGTCGAAGATGCGCCGCCCCATCATCAGATCGGCCTTTTCCCCGGCCCGGTCGATGAAGCCCGCTCGCAGGGTCTTGATGAGAAAGTCGAAGACCAGCGCGATGCCGATGCCGATCGTCAGCGCGATCAGCGATTCCGTCGCCTCGTTCGGCAGGATGCGGTCATAGACCACCATGGTGAAGATCGAGGTGGACAGGCCCAGCACCGAGGTCAGCACCGCCGCAAGGATCACCTGCGCATAGGACCAGCGGTTCGCGGCGAGCGAGGACCAGAACCAGTGCCCGCGCGCCGGGCGGGTGCGCGCCAGATCCTCGCGGTAATCGGCGCGCAGCAGCAGGGCATGGCCGGTATAGCCCGCCGCCAGCCGGTCGCGGGCGATCTCGCCGGGACGCTCGCCCAGATCGGGATCATAGACGATGCAGGTCTTGCCCCGCACCCGGTGCAGCACCACCGCGCGGTCATTTTCCAGAAACAGGATCGCCGGGGTCAGGCTGTCATCGAAGCGCTTCAGCGGATGCGCGCCAAAGGCCGCCTGCAGCCCCGCCCGTTCCGCCACCTGCAGCGCGTCGGGAATGGTGAGGTAGCCCTCCGGATCGGAGACCGCCGAATAGAGCGCGGCATGGGTGATCGGCCGGTCGAGTTCGGAGGTGACATGCAAAAGGCAGGCCTCCAGCGCCGAAAGCGGCCGCTGCGGCGCCTCGGTCAGGGCGGCGGGCGTGGTCATGGCAGCACCACGGGTTCGAGCGCGATGCCGAAGGCGTCAAGGATGTCGCCGGTCAGGGCCAGCGCCTGATAGCCCGTGAGCAGCCGTTCCCGGCGGGCATCGACCAGCGTGCGCTGCGCTTCGAGAAATTCGCGCTGCGCGTCCAGCACCTCGAGCAGCGAGCGGCGCCCGATGGAGAATTCGTCGCGGGCGGCGGCGACATTGGCCTCGCTCGCCTCCACGGCGGCGCGGGCGGCGGTCAGGCGGCGTTCCCCGGCGGTGCGGTCCGAGGCGAGGAAATCCAGCGCGCGGCGGATGTCGCGGCCCAGCCGGTCCTTCTCGTAGCGCAGCCCGTCCAGTTCGGCCTCGGCCCGGTCGATGGCGGCGCTGGACTGCTGGCGGGTGTCGAAGGTGTAGTCGACCGAGATATCGAAAACCACATCCGCCCCGCCGCGATCGCCGCGCAGCGCCGTGCTGCCCAGTTCGACCCGGGGGGTCTGCTGGGCGCGCACCGCCCGCAGCCGCGCCTCGGCGGCCTCGATCTGGCCTTCGAGGCTGCGCATCCGCGGGCTGGCCGCGATGGTGCGCTCGGTGCTCCAGTCCAGCGCGGGGGCGCGGGGCGGGGCGCTGAGGGCGGAGGGGTCGGTGTCGAAGACCTCGGCATAGATGGCGCGGGCCTGATCCAGCCCGGCCTCGGCATCGGCGGCGCGGGTCTCGGCATCGGCCAGACGGCTGCGGATGGTCAGCACGTCGGATTCGAGCCCCGCGCCGACGCTGCGGCGCTCCTCGATCTGGGTCATGTAATCGCGATGGGTGTCGAGATTCTGCTGGGTCAGCGCCAGAACCTCCTGCGCGGCCAGCACGCCCACATGCGCCTCGACCGCCGCCATGGCGGCGCCTGCGGCCTGCACCAGCCGCGCGTCGCGCGCCTGCCAGACCCCGGCGGTGGCGGCGGTGCGCTGGTTGCGGGCCACGCCACCGTCATAGATCAGCTGGCTCACCCGCACATAGGGGCTGGTGCTGCTGTTGGTGCTGTCGCTGCGCGAGGAATAGCGCGACTGCAGGTCGAGCCCGGTGGAGAATTCCGGGCGGAAGGCGCCCTTGGCCGCGACCAGCTCGGCCCGGGCCGAGCCGATCTCGGAGGTGGCGATGCGCACGTCGGGGCTGGTCAGCACCGCGCGGGCCACCGAGGCGCCAAAGGCGCTGCGTCCAAGATCCGGCGCCAGACGGGCGGCGGGCGGCGCGGGCGGGGGGGAGGCTGTGGCGGCGGGAGCCACGGGGGCGGCGTCCTGCTGCGGGGCGCGGTCCGCGCATCCCCCCAGAGCGATTACCGACGCCGCGATGCAGATGATACCGTGCCAGCTGGTCATGATCCCTCGGAGGTTGAGTAAGGTGAGGTTGCGCTGTCTTGCTCATAGGCGAGCGTCATGGCGTCGAGAAAGCCCCCGAGACCGTCGGGCGACGGGCTCTGCGCCCCGGTCTGCCGGGGGCCCGCGCGCAGGGCCCGGGCCAGCCGCCGCAGATGCGGCACGGTCTCGAGCGAGGTCAGATGCGCATGCAGAAGCTCCATCGCGCCCGTGTCCAGCAGGGCGAGCTTGCGCGCCTGTCCCAGCCGCGACAGGGCCGGCGGATCGACGACCCGGTAGGGCGCGAAACAGGGATCGGCAAAGGCGGGCAGGCTCTGCGCGGGCCGCAGCAGCGCGGCCTTGGCAATGGCGGCTCCGGCGCGCAGCGTCTGGCGCAGCGAGAGATGCCAGGCCTGCAGGAAGGCCTGCAGCCTGGTGAAATCCGGGGTCGGGGCGCCGGTGCCGTCGAAGGCCCGCCGCGGCGCCGCGCTGCCCGGGCCGAAACAGGGGCTGCCGGGATCGCGGAGGATGCGGAAATCCGGCGCGAGCGCGCAGGCAAAGGGATGGGCGCGCAGCAGCCCCGGCACATAGATGCCGCTCCAGTCGCCGGTCTCGGTGATCAGGCGGGTGTCGGCCTCGTCCTGCAGCCGGAGCAGGGCGGCGGGATAGAGCGCCCCGCCATGGGAGGCGAAGAGGATCGGCATGGCGCAGGCGGTCTGGTGCAGCTCGGCCAGCACGACCGGGACCGACAGAAACTCCCGGGCAAAGCCGTAGGAGGCAAAGGGCGTCCAAGACAGCGCCGGGCAGGTCTCGGCTTCAACCGGCTGGCCCGTTCGGGCAAGATGGTCTGCCAGAGACATGATCTGTGTGGGCGTGCTCATGTCGCGGTCCCAAATATGGTCATGAAAACAACTTCGTCACTCTTATGCGCCCGAGCCTGACGGTCCTGTCTGCAGAGTTCAAGTCCGGTCTTGCACGGATCCCGGTCTTCCTGCAGGACGCAGGCATACTGCAAGCTCTTGCCGGAAATGATGACCTGTTCTACGCAATGTGAAGCGGAAATGCCGGATTGTTGCAGATTTGGCGCGATCGAATTTGATTGTCCGGCTCAGGGAACGCGGCAAGGTCGTGTCGCAGGAGCGGACATAGTAAACAGGGGTCAGGCTGATCCGGTCCGATCCTCTCAGTCAATTGGACCATTTTTAGAACGCGAGGATTTCAGTGCCTTTCGATATGATGACCTTTGCTAGGATCGCCACACTGGCTCTGCTGGGCCTCGCTGCGGGCTGCGGCGTTTCCTATAACAGCCCGTCGGTCAGGGAACGCGCCGCAGGCGCGCCAGTCACGGTGGTGCCGCTGGATGCGGAAACGGTCGTGCTCGCCAATGCCGCAAAATACACGCCCCGGCAGCTGCCCGCCGAATTCTTCGCCACCGCCGGAACGGGATCGGGGCTGATGGGGCCGGGGGCGCTGCCCGCGATGCCCTATCTTCCCGATGAAAACCGCCGCGTGCTGGAATTGCGGCCGCTGCCCGAGGTCCAGCCCCAACCCTATCGCATCGGCGTGGGCGATGTCCTGCTGCTGGCGACCCGCAGCGCGGGCGATACGGTGGAACAGCTTTCCGGGCTTCTGGCGGCGCAGAATCAGCGTCAGGGCTATACGGTGCGCGATGACGGCAGCATCGCCATTCCCGAGATCGGCGCCGTGCAGGTCGAAGGCCGCACCCTGCAGCAGGCCGAGGACCAGATTTTCCAAGTCCTTGTGGAAAACCAGATCAACCCGAGCTTCAGCCTCGAAGTGGCGGAGTTCAACTCGCAGAAGGTCACCGTGGGCGGTGCCGTGGGAACGCCTGCCCTGCTGCCGATCACGCCTAACCGGCTGACCCTGGCCGAGGCGCTGACCGCGGCGGGCGGGATAACGGTGCGGGACGTGGAATTCGCCTCGATCCGGGTCTACCGGGGCGGCACGCTCTATCAGATGCCGGTGGAAACCTATCTGCAGCGCTCTGACCTGCAGCAGAAGGTGCTGCTCAACGGCGATGCGGTCTTTGTCGACACCAGCTACGACCTCGACCGCGCCATGGAATTCTACCAGGCGCAGATCGATGTCATCACCCTGCGCAACGAGGTGCGCGCGTCTGCAATTGAAGTGCTGGTAGATGAAATCGCCCTGCAGCGGAACGCGTTGAGCGATCGCCGTGACCTGTTCCAACTGCAGGATGAGTTGGGGGCGATCGAGCGGGATTACGTTTACCTCTCCGGCGAGGTGAAGGCTCAGAGCCGGTTCGCGCTCCCCTTCAACCAGCATGCGACGCTGGCCGATGCGCTTTATGATGCAGGCGGGTTTAGCAACACGACGGGTGATCCCAGCCAGATCTATGTGCTGCGCGGGTCTTCCCGGCCTGACGTGGTGGGCGCGATCACGGCCTATCACCTCAATGCGCGCAACGCCGCTGACATGATCTTGGCCACTCGCTTCCAGCTGCGCCCCAATGACGTCATCTTCATCAAAGAACAGCCGATCACGCAGTGGAACCGCGCCCTGCAGCAGCTTTTCCCGACCTTAATAAACTCTGCTGCACGAAGCGCTCTTTGACCTTTCCGCGGGCTGCAAGGCCCCTCGCCTAGGCCATGTGTCCCCGATATAGGGGGCACATGAAGATTCTCCGCCACCTGTTCAGAGCCAAGAGTTCGGGCCAACCGAAGCCAACATTCGATGCCCCCCTAGCTCCCGATGTACCGTTCTGCGCCATCGGCGACATCCATGGCTGCCTGCCCGCGCTTGAAGACTTGCTGTCCAAGATTGAAGCCCTGCATCCAGTCCCCCCTGTCATCTGCCTTGGCGATTACATGGACCGGGGCGAGCAGTCCGCAAAAACCTTAGCCTGGCTCCGGGAGCTTTCCCGGGAGTTTGGCGACAGGTTTGTTTGCCTGAAAGGCAATCACGAGCAGATGTGCCTGGATTTTCTGAAAAACCCCGAGGAGGGGGGGGCGTTTTGGCTGCGTCATGGCGGGCTGCAGACCCTTGCCAGCTATGGCATCGGTCACCGACCGGGGCAGACTTCTCATAGAGTGCTGCGCGACAAACTGGCAGAGGCGATGGGGCCGGATCTGCTCGACTGGCTGACGGGCCTGCCGCTGTCCTGGCAGTCGGGAAATGTCGTGGTGGTCCATGCCGGAATGGATCCCGCGCTGCCTCTGGCGGAGCAGCGGCCCTCCGTTCTGATGTGGGGCCATCCGGACTTCGAGAAGACGCCCCGTCGGGACGGGCTCTGGGTGGTGCATGGCCATACCGTCGTGCCAGAGCCGCAAGTTGTGGCCGGCCGCATCGCCACCGATACCGGGGCCTATGCCACCGGAAAGCTGAGCGCCGCCCATGTTTCCATGGACGGCGTCACGTTTCTCGCAAATCTGTAAGCCGGGGCCGCTGCCTGCGGATCAGGCGCCGGCGCAGCGGAACACCACCGACAGGGTGCGCCAGATGATCCAGGCTTCCAGCCGGAAACCGGCATTGGTGATGTAGTAGAGATCGGCGCGCACCTTGCGGCGGGTGGCTTCCACCCCCTCGATATAGCCGAGCTCGGTCTGCGCGAGCCCGCTGATCCCGGGGCGGACGAGGTGCCGTTCGCGGTAGCCACGCACTTCTTCGAGGAAGTGCAGGGCGTGGTCATAGTAATCCGGACGCGGCCCGATCAGGCTCATGTCCCCGCGCAGCACGTTCAGAATCTGCGGCAGCTCGTCGATCCGGCACTTGCGCAGGTAGCGGCCAAGCTTGGTGATACGATCGACCTCCAGCGGGCAGTTTGCGGTGCGCTTGGCTGCTACCGCTGAGGCGTCGCGCATGGTTCGGAACTTGATCGCCCGGAAGGGTTTGCAGTGCCGACCCATCCGGGTTTGGACAAAGAAGAGTTTTCCCTTATTCATGAAGGGGTTGATCAGCAGCAGCGCCAGCATGAACAGGCCCAGGAGCGGCAGCATGGCGATACAGAGAACGATGTCGAAAGCGCGCTTCACCATGAAGAACATGGGCTGCTGGGTCGACTTCCGGCCGAAACGGCTTTCGAAACGAGAGTAACGGGCATACTCGTTAACAGGAACCGCAGTCTGGTCGAACATCTCAACCTCCAATTATTCGGCGGAAATTAGCAGAATCTTAACTATTTTCTGGAGCGATACTGCAGCCATTCCGCCAAGTCAATTCTGTGTGGGGCGGTGGGTGGAGTTTTTCTGCGGTGCAACAAGGCTTGGTTAAATCCTGAGCAGCTTTGTGTGGCTTGGATTGCGCACCCGAAGTTTATAAAGTGATTACATGCGATTAAGCTCGACATCTGTCGAGCTATCTTGGCGGTTTGGATCTTGGGCCACCCTCTCCGGTAACACAGTGACGACAGCCTAGAGATGCTTCGGGAGCCTGATCTGAAACAAGGCTTTCCGGGGGCGGCGCCAAGATACTTGGTCAGCCTTTAGCGATAGACGTGCTTCGGTTTTTTGTGTCCCGGCCACATCTTATTTAATCACTTTCCCATCTTTTCAGAATGGAAAAGGTGTTAACAAAAAGACCGCCAGATTCTTGACTTTATCTTCCTGACATATTTTCGTCATGAAGCTGTTCGGAGGCTGCTGGTTTGCAGCAGGATACGGAGGGATCCGGCATTCTCCTGAGCCAGGAAATTAGGCAGTTAGATTGTGTTATTCGGATGACACACGACCGCTTAAACTGATCACTTGCCAAGAAAGCTGGCATTCCTCAGGCGGGGCTGCATGAGGAAATTACAGATTCCAGAAGAATCTGTCGCCACAAGGTTCTTTTGAAAACAACGCATTAGCAAACCTAACCTAGGGTAACATGCCTGTTTTGCCTTTCATGTGCAAGACCCGGCGCATCTCCGGTTACAACTTTAGCGCGCGCTGCAGTCCTGAGCGGTCAAAGTTTTCCGGAGGTCAAGAGCCATCCATTAATTGACGTGCAGACTCCAGCGGACTATTCAGGTTGTATCCCTGTCCCTTTTATTCAGCAAATTGAGTATGACCATGCCCAGAACCCCGACTGCTCCCCGCCCGGACATGCTACTTGATCAGAGCAAAATTCATCAGATCCTCAAGCGCATCAACGAGAGAAAAGCCACGGCGCTGACCACGCTGGCGGGCACGCTGCTCATGCTGCCCCTTGCCGCGCATGCTCAAACCGCGTCTGGCCCGGTCTCGATCTCGGATCTGGCCGGGGTAACCAGCTACAAGGTGCTGCCGGACGGCTCGATCGAAATCACGCTGGCCAACGGCACGAAGGCGCTTGTGACGGCCGCGAATGTGGTTTCCACCGCTGATGGGCAGGTGATGATCAGCCCGCCCGCCGCGACACAGATCGAGGCCCTGGCGGCGGCTCCCGGAACCGAAGGCGCTGCTGCGGGAGAGCTTGGCGGTATTGGCGCGGCGGTGGGCGGTCTGCTGGCCGTTGGTCTCATCGCGGGCAGCGGTGGCGGCGGCGGTGGTGGCGGGGGTGATGGCGAAGAGCCGCCCGTCAGCGTCTCCAAGACCCTGCGCGTTATTGATGCGCCGCTGGAAAATGCGCTGGTGTTTTACGATGCCGATCTTGATGGCGCCCCCGACCAGATGGAATATCTGGGCATGACCGATGGCAACGGCGCGCTCAACGTGACCTATGAGCCGGTGGCCGGAGCCAAGTTCATCATTCTTCCGGCGCCTGTCGCCGATGCCATCGCGCAATATGGCTGGGACGAAGCCTTTGCCGGTCAGTTCGAAGATGTGGTCACCCGCGATGTGGTCACCGACAACATCTTTGATCAGGTGCTGCAGGCCGACGATACTGGCGCTGACGGGGATCAGGTGGTCTCGCCGATCTCCACGCTGGTGGCGGCTGGCCTGCCGGATGAGCAGATCAAGGAGATTTTTGGTCTGCCTGCTGATCTCGATCTGGCGAGCTTCGATTTCTTCAGCGCCCTCTCCGACCCTGATCCGGCGGTCCGGGATGCCGCGCAGAAGATGTCGGCTGCGGCCACCGTCATGACCTCTGTCGTGAAGGCGGCACTGACTTCCGCCGCCACCGGCGGCGCGCTCAACGCGGCCGAGGTGCAGCAGGTGGCCGCAAAGGCCTTCCTGGATGCCGTCAATGTCATCGAAAAGATGCCCGCAGGCCTGTCCTTGGCCGAGGTGACCGAGGCGGTGTCGGGCGTGGTGATGGCCGGGGCGCTGAACCCCGCGCTGGACACCGATGCCGCAGCCCAGAACCTGATCGATGCGATCGCTGGCGGAGCGTCGGCCGAAGACGCCCTCCAGCAGACCATCGAACAGCTGCGTGCGGACGGCGCCCTGACCGATGCGCAGGCCGACAGTGCCACCCGCACCGCCGATGTGCTGGGCAACTCGGCACAGGATGTCGAGGACATCTTTGAAAACCTTGACGTCGCGAATGGGGCTGATGCTGGGGCGCTGGAAGAGGCGCTGAAGGAGCAGCTGGACGCGGCCCTCGACGAGACTGATGAGGAAGTGTCCGAGACGGTCAACGAGACGCTTCTGGGCGTCCGCCTTGCTGCAGACTCGGCGTCGGCCACCGAAGGTCAGGCCGCGCTGGTCAAGGGCAACGTGCTGGAAAACGACCAGCTGGCCGATGGCACAACCCTGCCCGCCTCCACAGCGATCTTCTCGGTGAACGGCACCGAGCTGGAGGAAGGATTTGCCGGGGAAGGTTCCTCGGAAACCTATGTGATCAGCACGGCTGACTGGGCGACCAATACCGGCGTGACCGTGCCGATCGGCACCATCGCCGACGCGATCGGCCTTGAGGGCAACTTCCCCGTCGGTCGCCCCAGCGGCAACCCGACCCGCGGTTCTGCCATCGTCAAGGAAATCACCGTCGAGGCCGGAGAGACCATCACCTTCGATTACGACTTCGGGTCCTTCGACTACCTGCCCTACAACGATTACAGCTTCTTCGCGGTCAAGGCCGTGTCGGGCGGATCGGCTGCGGAACAGTCAGGGGTCGTGCTGCGCGGCGAAGATAATGACGGCACGATGGATGTGCGGGATCTGAAGGGTCCGGTGCTTTACAATCAGGCGGGTCAGCTGGTCACGGCCACCCGCACTGGCGCCTTTGAATACACGTTCGAGGAAGCGGGCACCTTCACCATCGCCATCGGCGTCACCGATGTGCGCGATTCCATCGTCGACTCGATCATGACGGTGCGGAACATCGAGCTGAGCGATGCCGAAGGCAATGCGCTTGGCACCGTGGCGCTGGACGACTTTACCAAGCTTGGCAATGTGGCCGAGGGTGGCGATGTGATCAATGAGATCACCGCCACGCTGGCCACGGGCTATTACGGCTCGCTGGTGGTGACCAAGGGCGGCGATTATCTCTATCAGGTGGGCGGCGAAAATGCCGAGCCCATCCCCGAAGGGGTCGTGGTCACCGACAACTTCACCTACACGGTGCAGCTTGAGGATGGCCGTTTTGCCACGCAGACGCTGAAAATCAACGTGACCGGCGTGGCCGATCCCGATGGCGAGCTGCCGACGATCCAGCTTGATCTTGTGGACATCTCGGCCGCCACCGCCGCCACCGCGGCGATCTTCGGCACCACCACCAATGCCACTGGCGGTCTGGTCGATCTGGTCATCTCCGACGAGGATGCCGGCACCGAGGACATCGTGCTGACCGGCATCGCGGTCAATGACGATGGCAGCTTCTCGGCTCAGGTCGATGTCACCGGCCTGACCGATGGCACGCTGACCGTGGATGCGGTTGTGACCGTTGGCGGAGCTCAGGCTCAGGCGGGTACCTCCGGCAGCATCGAGCTTGATACCGTCCTTGATCCGGTCAGCATTTCTCTGCTGGAGGGCAGCGAGGCGGCGCCGATCGACGTGCAGGGCGACAGCCCGGCCCTGACCTTCGGCATCACCGGCCTTGCCGAGGATGTGACCGGCACCATGACGGTCAGCGACGGCACCACCAGCACCGACTATGTCTTCACCGGCGCAGGGGCGGGAACGACGACGATCGCGGTGACCGGCTTTGCGCCGGGCAGCGCTCTGGAGGTCAGCTATGACTATGCCGACAATGTCGGCAACAGCGGCTCGGGCACGGTCGAGGGCGTGACGGTGCCGGTGGTGGTGAACACCAGCCAGAACATCGGCTATGGCTCGCTGGCCGAAGCGATCGCGGCGGCGGCGGAAGGCGACACGCTGGAACTGGCCGAAGGCAGCTTCGACGAGGCGGTGACCATCGACAAGCCGCTGACGCTTCTGGGCGTTCAGGCCGGCAACAGCGCCAAGTTCAGCCCCGAGGATCTGGCGGATATCGCGGCGGGAGACAGCCCGCGCGGCGCGGAAAGCCAGATCACCGGCACGGTCACCATCGCCGCAGCCGGCGTGACGCTGGACGGTGTAGTGCTGGAAAACGACAGCCAGCCCATCACCTGGGACGAGGCGCTGCTCGACACGACGCCGGGCGCGCTCGACAACTTCACCCTGACCAACTCCATCCTCTTCGGCTATGACGCGGACGGGGCGCCGAGCTTCAACGCCAATTCCGATGCGGCCCCGGGTAGCTATACCGGCCCGGCCGCAGCCTCGGGCTGGGAGATCAGCAACAACCTGATCGGCGGCGTGGCCAACGGCAATGGCGGGTCGATGTATCTCAGCGGTCTGGCTGACTCCAGCATCTCCGAGAACATGTTCTGGCGCCCGGGTGCGGGCCATCTCTACCTGTCCTCGCTGACCGGCACCGAGGTGGAGGGCAACTTCTTCTATCACGGCCTGCATGCGGGGGGTGCCGATTTCGATGGTCTGGCCGAGGAGCTGGGTAATTCCGGCGGCTATGGTTACGGCTATGGCTACGGGGATGACAGCGCGGAGTTCTTCGGGCGCAACTTCTGGCTGGAGCTGAAGGGCGACAATGACGGTGTCACCATCACCGGCAATGACGGCCAGTATAACAGCGGCGGCATCCAGATCTTCGGCGAGGAGGCGGGCTACAGCTTCGACAACATCACCATCTCGGGCAACATCTTCCGCGACTTCGTGAACGCCGATCCCAATGGCGTGCTGGGTGCGGGCCGGGGGCAGTCGGGCTTCATGGGCGCGGTTTCGGTCTCGGTGGGCGATGGCAGCCAGGCCTCCGGGGTCCTGATCACCGGCAACGTCATCACCGCGGCGGCCGATCAGGTCTATTCCGCACGGGATCTGGGCTCGCTGATCTTCGTGCAGGGCAATGTCGCCGGGCTGGAGATCTCCGAGAACCCGCTGACTTGGACGGAGGACTCCTCTGCAGCGATCCTCGACGGTCTGGCCGATCTCGAGGTGCCGCTGTCGTCCTATCTGGGCGCGCTGTCGGGCATCAGCCTTGCCGGGGCGCTGAGCGGCAATGTCCTGATCGAGGGCAACGGCTTCAACGCGGATCTGGGCGACCGGACCATGATCGGGGTCTATGTGGTCGGAGAGACCGCAGAGACTGGCCAGCTGACGGCTGCGATCATGGAGCAGGGCAACGACTTTACCGGCTGGACTGGGCAGGCGGCGCTGGACATGCTCTTCAACGAGCTCGACCAGAGCTATGATGCCTCGCAGCTCGATCTGGACACCCAGGATGTCTTCATCGTCGTGCAGAACGGCGATACGGAAATCACCGTGCCGCTGGTTCTGGGCGATGATGCCGCCAATTCGATCACCGACATGGCCGGCACGCAGCTGATCTTCGGCAATGGCGGCGCCGACACGGTCGACCTTCGCGGGGGGGGCAGCGACTTCGTTGCGGTGGATGGCACGCCAGCTGCCGGCGATGTCGACACGATCCTCAACTTCACCGGCGGGTCGGTGCCCGGAAGCAGCGACCAGATCCTGATCACCGGGATCGATCCGGAGCTGCTGTCGGGGTCGGAAATCCAGATCATGACCGGCGAAGGCGACAGCCTTGATGAAGAGACCGGGCTGCTGGTCTATACCAACGAGCTGCAGGGGTCGCTCTCCGACTTCCTCGGCTCGCTGGAGGGCGCGGAGACCGGCGACCGCTTCTATGTGGTCGCGGATACCGAAGAGGCCGAACCCGGTCTTTATGCGGTCGAAGTGGGCGGCGCCACCCAGCAGGTCGCCTTCCTGCCGGGGCTCGATCTGGGCAGCCTGACCGAGGACAACTTCTCGTTGCCCGAAGTCTGATCCTTCTTATAAGACCCGGAAACGCCAGCCTGTCTGGCGTTTCCGCATGCAGGAAAGAAAATCCATGGCCCTTCCTTCCCGGTCCCTTCTCGGTCTTGCCGCAGCCTGTGCTGCAAGCGTGCTGTGCGTGAGTGGGCCAGCCCGCGCCCAAGGCAGCGAGATTACCCCAAGCGACTATCTGGCCTCCCTGCGCAGCATGGCCGACAGCCTGCCGCCCCGCCGGGTCGGCACGGCCTCCACAGTGGGGCTGCCCAGCGGGTTCACCCTGCCGCGGGGCACGGGGTTTGCGGCCTTGGCGCTCAGCGACCGCCGCGAACGCACGGGCTCTGATGAACTGGACGGATCGGGTGCGCTAGGTCTGGGCTTTGGCGATGCCGAAGAAACTGTCGGTGTCGACGTCATCCTCGGTTTCAGCAGCGTCGGCAAAGGTGAAGGCAATGAGATCGACTGGGATGACTTTGGCGATTCCGGATCTGCCAGCATCAAGTTTGCCCGCCGCATTCCAGCGCCTTTCGAGGGCGAGGTGGCGAGCGTGGCAGTCGGCGTGGACCGGGCCGGACGCTGGGGGGACATGGAAGAGGCCGATCCCAGCTATTATGCTGCTGGTACCACCACCTTTTCCCTGCCGGTGAACGACGACATCCTGCTGCCCGGCCTGATGACGCTGGGCTATGCCACGGAGATCGGCACGAGCGAGGACGAAGACGGTCTGTTCTTCGGCCTTGGCCTCGGGGTGAGCGACCATCTGTCCCTTGGCGCCTCTTGGTATGGCGACGAGGTGATCGCCGGCGTGACCAGCACGTTCGAAGTGAGCGATCGGCTCGATCTTCAGCTTGGTCTCAGCTATGGTGATGTTGGCCAGCGCAACTCCGATGGCCGCTGGATGCTCAGCATCGCCGTTGTCCGAGCGGACATCTTCTGAGAGCCGGGACTGGAGAGTTTTATGCGCCGCATCTTCCTTATCCTCGCCTGCAGCCTGACCGGGGCGACTTTCGCCTCCGCCGGTCAGGTCTCGGTGATCAACCCGCCGAATATCGTGGTTCCCACCCCGCCCGCGCCACCGCCGGTGGTCTCGGTGTCGCCTACTCCCATTGCGCCCTCCGTGGCACCGGGAGTGGATCCGTTCGGCGGTGCCGCCAGCGGTATGTCCCCAGGCGGCGTCACCCTGCTGGCGATTCAAAGTTTTGACGTGGGACAGCTTTCCCCGGCGCAAATGCAGGAAGCGGCAGGGCTGATGCGGCAGATGCTGAACCGGGGTGGACTCAGCCCCATGCAGCGCGCCGTCCTGCGCAGCCAACTCGCCGACATGAACGCGGAGATGGCGGCGCGCTGACGTCAGGCCAGAGGTCACTACTCGAATTGCTCTCCGCCATGAGAGGCAGCTTCCGCCGGATTGTTGCAGAATAGGGATGTGCGGAGCGAATTCGACGGGTTCTTAGGTTTGGCATCAGCAAGCCCAACCAACCTGCTATCGCGCAACGAACTGGACTTTACCTGCCACTGGGGCAGACACGCCCTCAATGATCAGTGAAGCTATATGCGTAACCTTACTGCAAAGCCGCGTAACCAAAGATCTATGCTGGAAGGTTGTAAATGTTGAAGAAGGGACTGCCCGCACAAGTCGCAGCAGGCGCTTTCGCGGGACATTCCCGTCCATAGGTATAGGCTTGTTGCTTGTGGATCCTCTGAGCCTGTGTGAGAGAAGACAGGCTTCTATTGGCCCGGTCCAAGTGCCGCTGGGACTGGTTTGTGTCTCGTTTCACAAAGTAAATTTGGTTGTTATCTCCTTTCCAAAAGGTTGCTGACCTTGAAAATTTCTGTTGTGACGGCCGTCTTCAACCGAGAGCGCACCATTGCGGAGGCCATCGAAAGCGTCGCCGCCCAGACCTATCCGGATGTGGAACACGTCATTCAGGACGGCGAATCGAAGGATGGTACGCTGGCGGTGATCGCCCGTGTCGCCGGGCCGGAAGTGTCGCTGCAGAGCGCGCGCGATACGGGGATTTATGACGGCATCAACAAGGGCATTTCCCGCACCACCGGCGATGTCGTGGGGCTGATGCACTCCGATGACCTGTTTGCCAGCCCGCATGTTCTGGCCCGCGTCGCCGAGGCGATGGCCGATCCGGCGGTCGATGGGGTTTATGGCGATCTCGATTACGTGGCCGAACAGGATACAAGCCGCATCATCCGCAAATGGCGCTCGGGCTCCTATGATCCGGCAAAGCTGCGCCGGGGCTGGATGCCGCCGCATCCCACGCTCTATATGCGGCGCGAGATCTTCGACCGCTGGGGGCTTTATGACACCTCCTTCCGGATCGCGGCAGATTACGATGCCATGCTGCGCTATCTCTCCAAGGGGGAGATCCGGCTCGCCTATGTGCCGGAGGTTTTCGTGAAGATGCGCGTGGGGGGAGAAAGCAACAAATCTGTCTTTCGGATTTTACAAAAAAGCCGGGAGGACTATCGCGCCCTGAAGGGCAATGGTGTAGGTGGTCTTGGAGCCCTTGCCATGAAGAACCTGTCCAAGATCAAGCAATTTTTCTGAGAATTGAGACCATGACAAAACGCGCACTCATCACCGGCGTCACGGGCCAGGACGGCTCCTATCTTGCGGAATTCCTGCTGGAAAAAGGCTATGAGGTCCATGGCATCAAGCGCCGGGCCTCGCTGTTCAACACCGGCCGGATCGATCACATCTATCAAGATCCGCATGATCGTTCTCCCAAGCTGAAGCTGCATTACGGCGATCTGACGGATTCCTCGAACCTCACGCGGATCCTTCAGGAAGTGCAGCCCGACGAGGTCTACAACCTCGGGGCGCAGAGCCATGTGGCGGTGAGCTTCGAGGCTCCCGAATATACCGCCGATGTCGATGCCATGGGAACGCTGCGCCTGCTGGAGGCGATCCGCTTCCTCGGTCTGGAAAAGAAGACCCGCTTCTATCAGGCCTCGACCTCGGAGCTTTACGGGCTAGTGCAGGAAATCCCCCAGCGCGAGACAACGCCCTTCCACCCGCGCAGCCCCTATGCGGTGGCGAAGATGTATGCCTACTGGATCACGGTGAACTACCGCGAGGCCTATGGCATGTATGCCTGCAACGGCATCCTGTTCAACCACGAGAGCCCGCGCCGCGGCGAGACCTTCGTGACCCGCAAGATCACCCGCGGCCTTGCCAATATCGCGCAGGGGCTGGAGCAGTGCCTGTATATGGGCAATATCGACTCCCTGCGCGACTGGGGCCATGCCAAGGATTACGTGCGCATGCAGTGGATGATGCTGCAGCAGGAGGTGGCGGAGGATTTTGTCATCGCCACCGGCGTGCAGTATTCGGTGCGCGAGTTTATCACCTGGTCGGCGCAGGAGCTTGGCATTGAGCTCGCCTTCTCCGGCGAGGGCGTGGAGGAGATCGCCACCGTCACGGCGGTGAGCGGCGACCGGGCGCCGGCGGTCAAGCCCGGCGATGTGCTGATGCGCATCGATCCGCGCTATTTCCGCCCCGCCGAGGTGGAGACCCTGCTGGGGGATCCCGCCAAGGCCAAGGAGGTGCTGGGCTGGGTGCCCGAGATCACCGCGCAGGAAATGTGCGCCGAGATGGTCACCGAGGATCTCAAGACCGCCCGCCGTCACGCCCTCCTCAAGGAACATGGCTACGAGCTGCCCGTGGCGCTGGAGGGCTGAGCGATGAAGGTCTATGTGGCGGGCCATCGCGGCATGGTGGGCGGCGCGATCACGCGCCGTCTGGAGGCGCGGCGCGGGGCGGGCGAGGAGATCACGCTGGTCACCCGCACCAGCGCCGAGCTGGACCTGACCGATCAGGCGGCGGTGCGCGACTTCTTCGGCGCCGAACGCCCCGATGTGGTGATCCTCGCTGCGGCCAAGGTCGGCGGCATCCTTGCCAATAACAGCTATCCCGCGCAGTTCATCTATGAAAACCTGATGATCGAATGCAACGTGATCCATCAGGCCTATGCTGCGGGGGTCACCCGGCTGCTGCAGCTGGGATCAAGCTGCATCTACCCCAAGGCGGTGCCCCAGCCGATGCGCGAGGAGGCGCTGCTGACCGGCACGCTGGAGCCCACGAACGAGCCCTATGCCGTGGCCAAGATCGCCGGGATCAAGCTTTGCGAAAGCTACAACCGGCAATATGGCGTCGATTACCGCTCGGTGATGCCGACCAATCTCTACGGGCCGGGCGACAATTTCCACCCCGAGAACTCCCATGTGCTGCCCGCCCTGATCCGGCGCTTCCACGAAGCCGCGCAGGAGGGACGGGGCGAGGTGGTGATCTGGGGCTCGGGCAAGCCCATGCGGGAATTCTTGCATGTGGATGACATGGCCGAGGCCTCGCTGTTTGTGCTCGACCTCGACAAGGCCAGCTACGAGGCCAATACCGACCCGATGCTCAGCCATATCAATGTCGGTTCCGGCACGGATGTGAGCATTCTCGACCTTGCCCGGATGGTGGCCCGGATCACCGGGTTTGAGGGCAGGATCGTCACCGATCCGTCAAAGCCCGATGGCACGATGCGCAAGCTGATGGATGTCAGCCGCCTCAAGGAGATGGGCTGGCAGGCCAGCATTCCTCTGGAGCGGGGGCTCGCGGAAACCTATCAGTGGTTTCTCGCTCATCAGGGCAGTTTCAGGGCAAAATAGTCACCCGGTTGTTGATTGAACAATGCCGCGAGTTTGGCTCTAAGGGTGGCGGATGTAAGGATGCGGACCGTACAAATGAACAATGCCGGAGCTGTTTCCCAGACGGAACAGGAAGACGATACGATCGACCTTCTCGGTCTTGTCAAGAGCCTGTGGCGGGGAAAGTGGCTCATCTTTCTGTGCATCTTTGCCGGTTTTCTTGCAGGGGGCTATTATGCCTATTCTGTTGCCGTTCCCAAATATGCTGCCACCACCACGCTTGCGTTGCAGGTCCGTAACCAGCAAGTCGTGGATTTGGAAAGCGTATTTTCCGGGGTTTCCACGGAATCTGCCGCGATGAACACCGAGCTTGTGGTCATCCAGTCTCGTGGCCTTCTCAGAAAAGTGGTCGACGAACTGTCGCTCAACACCGATCCTGAATTCAATTCGGCCCTTCGACCGGTTTCTGAGTTTTCTTTGCAGGGGATCAAAGCCAAGATCTCTGAACGGGTTCTGGGTCGACAGCCGCAGGAAGATGGCGGTCCACAAAGTGAGGCGGCCATCAACCGGGCTATCGTCGCGCTGGGTCTAGCGGTGTCCGCCGAGATTGAGCCGGACACCTATGTCTTTCAGATCCGAGCAGAGACGCAAAGTCCGGAAAAATCCTCCCTGATCGTGAACACCCTCGCCCAAATTTATATTGAAGATCAGGTCAACGTAAAATTCCAAGCGACGGAGAGCGCGGTAACATGGTTGTCGGAACGTGTGGTCGAACTTGAAGCGGAACTGGCGGAAAAGGAAGACCAGATCAAGCAGATGCGCTCCGAGATGGATCTGGTCACACAGGAGGGCGTGCAGTTCCTCAACCAGCGCGTGCGGGATCTGCGCGACAGGCTCGAACGCAGCAGGTCGGATCTGGAGGCTCTCGAGAGCCGCATCGTCACACTGCGCGAGGTCCGGGAAAGCGAGGATCCGGAGCTCATCGCGGAGGCCTTCGCGGATGCAGCCCTCAACCGACTACGCAATCAAACGCCTGGCGAGCTCAGTAACGGCCAGCTGCAGGCTTTCCTAGCCTTGGCTGACCAGCGGATCGCAGAGCTTGAGAACGACTTAGTCCGCACTAGGCTGCAGTTCCAGTCGCTTGAAACCTCGCTGGCCAGCGCCGAGGCTGAGGCAAACGAGGAGTTCGACAAGTTCGTGCAGGTGCAGCAGGCCGAACGCGAAGCAAGCGCCGTGCGAACACTGTATGAAACTTTCGTGACCCGTTTGAAGGAAACTTCAGTCCAGCGTGGCTCCCAGCAAGCAGACAGCCGGGTGCTGTCTGAATCCCCTGAGGGTTTCTACGTTTCGCCGCAGAAGCCTCGAGTCATGGCCTTAACAGCGATCTTGGGGATGATGGTGGGTATGGCGATCGTTCTGGGTCGGCAACATTTTCACTCCGGCCTGCGGACATCTGAGGAATTGGAGCGAATTTCGGACCTGCCTGTGCTTGGCCAGGTCCCAAAGCTGAAAATCCGCAATCGTAGCGAACTGATCCCGTTCCTCAAAAATAACCCGACCTCTGCAGCGGTGGAAGCTTTCCGAAACCTGCGGACTTCGGTGCTATTGTCTTCGCTTGATCACCCGCCGCAGATCATCGCGGTGACCTCATCAGTCCCTGGTGAGGGCAAGACAACCAACAGCCTCGCGCTGGCGCAGAATTTTGCAGGTCTTGGTAAGCGGGTTCTGCTTTTGGAGGGCGATATTCGCCGCCAGACTCTGCATGCCTATGTCGAAGGCAGTCATAAAAGTGGTGGCTGGCTTGCCGCACTGGAGGGGGAGCGCCCGCTAGAAGAGGTCCTGCATCGCGATTCTGGCATGGGAATTGATGTATTGTTCGGAGAGAAAACGCCGGTCAATGCTACGGATGTTTTTTCCTCGACCAAGTTTCAGGAGTTTCTGCAAGCGCTCCGAGACCGGTACGATCACATCATTATTGACACGCCACCGGTTTTGGTAGTTCCGGATGCGCGGGTATTGGGTCAGTATTGTGACGCTCTGCTCTTTACCGTGGCCTGGGACCGCACCAACGCTCAGCAAATCAGAGAATCGATCCGGCAAATGTCTTCGGTCAATCTTAAGATCACCGGGATGGTGCTCAGCCAGATCGATGCCGCCGGAATGAAACGCTACGGCTATGGTGACAATTATGGCGCTTACTCTGGGTATGGAAAAAGCTATTACGATTCCTGAGGTGCTATATGTCGGAAACCCTCTAGAAACTGTATCTTACAGGCGGCCATCGGCCGCCAAATTTGATGCTTTCCTCCATCGCAAGGGACGTGACCTGCCACGGGATTTTTCCTCCACCGTCGATTAGGGTCCGGCCCAACCTGCTCTGCCCCCCAACGTTGGACCGCCCGGAGGCAGAGTTTTTCGGCTTTATCAGGGTGACAGGCTGGTGATGCCCCCCGATTTCGTCAACATGATCGGGACCCTGTTGCCGATCGCGCCATGTGGCCGTTCCTCGTTGTAGTATCTACGCCAAGCCTCCAACTTTTCGGCTGTGTCCGCAAGCGTCAGGAA
>NZ_JAYKSL010000021.1:0-93418 GCF_035481585.1 Salipiger marinus
ACAAAACGTATCTCTCTACACGATCCAAATTACCGCAATAAACAAAACATCGCGGTAACAAAGCGCATAAGCGCAATCGGCGCGGGATGGAGCAGCCCGGTAGCTCGTCAGGCTCATAACCTGAAGGTCGTAGGTTCAAATCCTACTCCCGCAACCAAAAAACAAAACATATCAGAAGCTTGCATGGCGCCCACGAGGCGTTTTTTGCATTTGCACCGGCTCTGTTGCACAAAAGAGCTGATTGCCGGTGTTCCCCTTTCCCCGGACAAACCTATCCCACGGCCTCTGTGACTGGGATGCCGAGCGCGGTATAGCCGTTCAGCACGGCGATACGGACCTGTGTTTCGGCGTGCAAAACTGGCTCTGACTCAATTTCTGTGACGCCTTCATGCCGAATGCTGGAGACGTGCAAGAAGGAGGTCGATACCAGNACAGGCGGATTCCCCATGCCATCCCAGGGGAATAGCGGGCAGCCACGACGAAGACCCCACAATGCCGCAGCCGGCAGAAGTTGAGCTACTCCCTGGAAATCGGACAGTGACGGAAGCTACGATCTCACGTTTGCTGGTCTCCAAGGACGAGGAGATCAGAAATGCGGAAGCGCAGGAACCATGACGCGGGTTTCAGGGCGCGCGTGGCGCTTGAGGTGAGCTCACTGTGTCGGATCCGGCGGCCGAATACGGCGTGCATTCGACGATGATCCACCAGTGGGAGAAAGTGCTGCTCGACGGGGCCGCGGCTATCTTCGAGCGCGGCGGCAAGACACCCGCGGCGGAGGTGGATGAGGAGTTGGTCCGGTCGCAGCAGGCCAAGATCGGAGAGCTGGCTGTCGCCAACGGTTTTTTGTCACGAAAGCTCAAACCGGGGACCAGCAAGTGAGGCGTGGGATGATTGAGCGGGGCCACCGGCGTTGGCGATCGTGGCGCAATGCCGCCTGCTGTCGATCTCGCGCTCGTCTCTCTGGCATGAATCGGTCGGAGCGACGGAGCAGCACCTCGAGCTGATGCGGGTGATTGACCAGCAGTTCCTCGACACGCCCTTCTACGGCGTCCGGCAGATGACGTGGCAGCTGCGCAAAGATGGGCATGGCGTGAACCAGAAGCGCATCAGGCGTCTGATGCGGCTCATGCGTCTGGTGCCGATCTACCAGAAGCCCGACACCAGCACGCCGAGAAAGGGCCACAAGACCTATCCCGGTCTGCGCGTGGACCGCCCCGGCCAGATCTGGCGCGCTGATATCACCTTCCTGCCGATGCGGCGCGGCTTCCTTTGCCTCGTGGCTGGTTCGCCCGAAAGGTTCTGGCCTGGCGCATCTCGAACACGCTGGAGGCCGACTTCTGCGTCGAGGCGCTGAACAGGGCCATTCGCTGCCTTAAGCGCCTGGGGTCATGAATACGGATCAGGGTTCACAGTTTACATCCTTCGCCTGGACCAACCGCCTGAGGCGGGCCGGCACCCGGATCTCCATGGACGGCAAAGGGAAGTGCATCGACAACGTCTTCATCGAGCGCCTCTGGCGGTCCCTGAAATCCAAATGCGTCTACCTGCACGCTTGGGTAACCGGATCGCAGGCCAAAGCCGCCATCGGCCGCTGGATCATATTCTGCAATCACAAGAGGCCAAACCCCGTCTTGGGCGGGCAGCCGACACTGACGGACGGAACTGAACGCCGTTGCTCGCGCACTGAACACGCGACCCATGAAAACGCTAGGCTTGGCAACACCGGCAGAGGCTCTCGACCGGCTGCTCAATCAGGGCATGATCGAAGGTGGTGCGACGACCGGTTGAAGCCGTCCAATACCTGCCCGTGCGTGACACCGAGCGGCTGAATGACGTCGGCATCGAGCCTTCGTTTGGCAGCGTCGGAGACAGCTACGACAACGCTTTGGCGGAAACGATCAATAGTCTCTTCAAGGCCAATCCACCGCTGCGGACCGATGCGCAGCTTCGACACGGTTGACGACGCCACTCTGGAATGGGGCGACTGGTTCAACGCCCGCCGCGGGAAACATCCCGCCAGCGGAAGCCGAGGCCAGCTTCTACGCGACAGACACTGGAAACTGAAGGCATGGCTGCGTGGCTGACGTCAACCAGCCTCAGGCAAACTTCGTGTCGTCCCGTGCGGGCGGCTGAGCCTTCAGGAGGGGCGTATTCGCCTAGGCCGGGCGGGTTCTGGGGGAGCTGTGCGTGGGCGTGCCGGGGGAGGCGCGGCCTTGGGGGGCCGCGCCCTGTGGGTCTGTCCGGGGGTCAGTCCTGTCCGGCGGTGCTGGCGGCCTGCTGCATCCGCTCTTCGATGTTCAGAACGCTCAGGCCCTTGAGGATGTCGATGGCATAGGCCAGCTGGTAATCCTCTTCGCGCAGGGCTGCGGCCTCTTCGGCCTTGGTGCGCTCTTCTTCGATCTGGCGGATCTCGTCTTCGGACAGGCTGTCATTGTCCAGACGGCCACGCAGTTCCGCCTCGGACCGGCTGAAGCCTGCGGGGGCCTCTTCGCCCTCGTCCTCGGGGTCGGGCAGGCGCTGTTCCACCACGATGTCGGGGGAGACGCCAAGCGCCTGAATCGACCGGCCCGAGGGCGTGTAATAGCGCGCCGTGGTCAGCCGCATGGCGCCGTCGCCGCGCAGCGGCATGACCGTCTGCACCGAACCCTTGCCGAAGCTCTTGGTGCCCACGACCACCGCGCGGCGGTGATCCTTCAGCGCGCCCGCCACGATTTCCGAGGCCGAGGCAGAGCCGCCATTGATCAGCACGACCATGGGTTTGCCTTCGGCCAGATCGCCCGCCTCGGCGTTGAACCTTTCGCCATCGGCAGCATTGCGGCCCCGGGTGGAGACGATTTCGCCCTTGTCGAGGAACGCGTCCGACACCTTGATCGCCTGCGTCAGCAGACCGCCGGGGTTGTTGCGCAGATCGAGCACGATGCCTTCGACATTCTCCATGCCGCCCGCTTCGGCCACCCGCTCTGCCAGACCTTCTTCGAGATTGGGGAAGGTCTGGTCGTTGAAGGTGGTGACGCGCAGCACCACGGTATTGCCTTCAAGCCGGGTGCGCACCGCCGTCAGCTTGATGGTGTCGCGGATGATCGACACCTCGAAGGGCTCGTCGCGGCCTTCGCGCACCACGGTGATGAGGATCTCGGACCCGACCGGCCCGCGCATCATCTCCACCGCCTCGTCAAGGTTGAGGCCCAGCACGGATTCGCCATCGACATGGGTGATGAAATCGCCCGCCTCGATGCCCGCTTCCTGTGCAGGGGTGCCGTCGATGGGCGAGACCACCTTCACGAAGCCGTCTTCCTGCGTGACCTCGATCCCCAGACCGCCGAATTCGCCGCGGGTCTGCACCCGCATGTCTTCGGCGTCATTGGGGGCAAGATAGCTGGAATGCGGATCAAGCGAGGTCAGCATGCCGTTGATCGCGGCCTCGATCAGTTCGCCCTCGTCCACTTCCTCGACATATTGCGACCGGATGCGTTCGAAGATGTCGCCGAACAGGTCAAGCTGTTCATAGACATTTGTGGTTTTTGCGGCTTCCTGCGCCAGCAGCGGCCCCACGAACTGGGTCGTCGCCACCACGCCTGCGATCGTGCCACCCGCGGCGGCCATCAGAAACTTCTTCATGCCCAATTCATCCCTTGTCGCTGGCGAACCACTCTAGCGGGTCCACGGGGGCGTCGCCTTCCCTTACCTCTATATACAGCGTCTCCGTGCGTCCAGCGCCGGAGGCTTCACGTGACGGTGACGGATCCTCGCCCGTGCCGGGCTCGTCGCCGCCCATCAGCCCAACCGGTGCGCCTTCGGGCAGGATCTCGCCGGTCTGCGCATAGGTGGTGTCGAGCCCGGCCAGCACCAGCAGCAGGTCGGGCTGCGGCTCCAGAATGGTGACCAGCCCGTAATCCAGCAGCGGACCGCTGTAGCGCACGGTGGCGGCGGCGGGGGTGGTGACCAGCGCCCGCGACCGGGTGGCCACCACGATGCCGGGGCGGCTGACGCCTGCGGCATCGGCTTCCCCGGCCCGGCGCAGGATTTCGCCCCGCACGGGCAGGGGCAGGCTGCCGCGCCGCGCCGCGACGGGCGGCAGGTCGGCGGGGGTTTCGTTCGTGGCGATCTCCGACAGGCCGGAGGCGAAGCCCTCCAGCGTTTCGGTGGCGGCGATCAGGATGGCGGTGCGCACCGGATCCTCGGTGAACCGCTTCGGCAGGGCGGTGCGGTCGGCCACGGCCTGACTCAGCTCGGTGCGCGCGGTCTGCACCCCCGCCAGCCCGTCGCGCAGGGTGGCGGCGGCGTTTTCCTGCAGGGCGCGCAGATCGGCCACCTCGGTCAGATCGGCGCGCAGCTGCTGCGCCTCCTGCGCCAGACCCGGCGTGACCGAGGCCAGCATCATCCCCGCCCGGGCCGACCCCACCGGCCCGTCGGGATGCAGCAGCGCCTGCGGGCCGGACGCGGTGCCAAGCGCCGACAGCACCCCCAGAAGCTGCGAGATCTCGCCCTCCTGCGCGGCCAGACGGCGGCTGAGTTCGGTTTCGCGGATCGCGGCCTCGCGCAGCCCGTCGCGCAGGGCTGCCAGCCCCTCCTCATAGGCCTGCACCGTCTGGGTCAGCGCCCGCACCTGGTCACGCGCGCTTTCCGCAGCGTCAAGCTGCACCGAGGCTTCTTCCAGCGCGCGGGCGGCGTTGCGCGCCGCCTGCGCCTGATCCTGCGCCACGGCGGGGGCGGCCAGCAGAGCAAGGACCAGCGCTGTGCGGATCATTCCCCGATCAGGCTCTTGCCCGTCATCTCGGCGGGCTGCGGCAGGCCCATCAGCTGCAGCAGCGTCGGCGCCACATCGGCAAGGATGCCGTCGCGCAGCGTCGCGCCCTCGGGCCCGCCGAACAGGATCACCGGCACCGGGTTGGTGGTGTGGGCGGTGTGGGGGCCGTTGGTCTCGTCATCCCACATGGTTTCGCAATTGCCGTGATCGGCGATGACCAGCATCGCGCCGCCCGCCTGTTCCAGCGCGGCCAGAACCTGTCCCAGACCGTCATCCACCGCCTCGCAGGCGCGGATCGCGGCGTCCAGATCGCCGGTATGGCCGACCATGTCGGGATTGGCGAAATTGGTCACGATCAGATCGTATCCCTGTCCGATCACCTCGACGAATTTCGCGGCCACCTCGGGTTCGCTCATCTCCGGCTGCAGGTCATAGGTGGCGACCTTCGGCGATTGCGGCATGAAGCGGTCTTCGCCTTCCTCCGGCTCTTCCTTGCCGCCGTTCAGGAAGAAGGTGACATGGGGGTATTTTTCGGTCTCGGCCAGACGGAACTGCCGCAGCCCGTGCTGCGCCACCCATTCGCCCAGCGTGTTGACCAGCACGCGCTTGGGATAGGCGGTGGTCATGAAGCTGTTGTGGCGGCTGGAATATTCCACCATCCCCAGCAGCGCCGACAGATCCGGCAGATCGCGGGCAAAGCCGTCAAATTCGGCATCACCGATGGCCGACAGGATCTCGCGCGCGCGGTCGGCCCGGAAGTTGAGACAAAAGAGCCCGTCCCCCGCCGCCACCCCGGCATAGTCCCCGATGACGCTGGGCAGGATGAATTCGTCGGTCTTGTCGTCGGCATAGCTCTGGGTCACGGCGGTGACCGCGTCGGGGGCGGCAACGCCCTGACCCCGGATCATCGCATCATAGGCGCGTTCGACCCGCTCCCAGCGGGTATCCCGGTCCATGGCGTAATAGCGCCCGATCACCGTGCCGATGCGGGCGCCTTCGGGCAGGCTGTCGGCCAGATCGGCCACAAACCCCTTGCCCGAACTGGGCGCCACGTCGCGGCCATCGGTGATGGCATGCACCACCACGGGCAGGCCGCGATCGGTCAGCAGGCGCACCGCCGCCTTGATATGGGTGATATGGCCATGCACCCCGCCATCGGACACCACGCCCATCAGATGCGCGGTGCCGCCCGCCGCCTTCACGGTTTCGGCAAAATCCACGATGGCGGCATTGTCGAAAAAGCTGCCATCCTCGATGGCCAGATCGATCTGGCCCAGATCCATCGCCACCACTCGGCCCGCGCCGATATTGGTATGGCCCACCTCGGAATTGCCCATCTGTCCCTTGGGCAGGCCGACATCGGGGCCAAAGGTGGTCAGCGTGGCATGGGGGCAGGTGGCCAGAAGCCGGTCCATGGTCGGCGTCCGGGCCAGCGCGGGCGCGTTATAGGCGGTGTCTTCGCGCAGGCCCCAGCCATCAAGGATGGTCAGGACGACGGGTTTTGGTGCGGTCATGTCAGGCGCCCTTTCTTCGGGAAGTCCCCCAAGCTCTTAGCAGGCCCGTGCCCGCTTGTGGAGAGCGCGCGCCCCCCCCGGTCAGTGCATATGCCCGGCATGGCTGTGGGCGGTGGCATCCGCCGCGCCGATTTCCACATGCGCCTCCAGATGCAGGTCGCCGAAATGCACCTCCAGATCCAGATCGCCGCCGTCTTCCAGCGGCTGCGGCAGATCCGACAGGCGCAGCGCCAGCACCTTTGGCGCCAGCATCAGCTTCTGCCCCGGTCCCAGCGGCAGGGCGGGCAGCACGGTCCATGTCTCGCCCGTGGCGCCATAGCCGAAGCCCACCAGATCCAGCGGCTGGCCAAGCGCCTCGCCGCCGGTCAGCACCACCTCGGATCCGGTGGCGTTTTCGATGTCCATATAGACCAGCGCCGCATCGCCGCGTGGCGTGGCGGCGGCCCAGGCGTGGATGACGCGCAGGCCCTCGGCCTCTGCGACATGGTCGGCATGGTCATGGTTTTCGGCAAGCGCCGGGGCGGCGAGCAGGCACAGGGCAAAAGCAGAAAGGGCGGCGCGCATGGGATACCTCTAGGTGCGAAGGTCGGACAGAAGCGGGCGGCGCACGGCCAGCCACGCGGGCAGCAGGGCCATCAGCAGCGTGACGCTGACAAATCCCGCCACCAGATGCAGTTCCGGCCAGCCAAGGCCTGCGGTCACCAGCACGTCGGTGCGGGCGGTCACCAGCGCCGAAAGACCACGTGCCGCGACAAATCCCAGCGCCAGCCCCAAGGCTGCCCCGCTGAGGATCAGGGCGGCGCAATAGCTCCAGACCACGGCGAAGACAAAGCGCAGCGGCGCCCCGATCGCCCGCAGCAGCGCAAGGCTGCGCGCGATCAGCCGGACAAGGATCATGAGGCCGATCAGCACCGACAGCGCCACCAGCACCTGCGTCAGCCCTGCCATCAGCGACATGGCCGACCGGATGTCGCGCATCAGCCCGTGCAGCTGCGCCAGAACCGTGCCCGGGAAAAACGCCATCATGTCGCTGCGGGTAAAACGCGAGCGCAGCGCGTAATTGCCCCACAGCTCGGTGGCGCGCACCAGCACGGCGGGAGTGCCGGGCATATACTCGGCATCGAAGGGCGGGCCGATGCGGTCGGTGCCGGGCGCGTGGCCGCTGGCAAGGCCATGCACCTCCCACACGCCCTCGACGGGCACAAGGATGGCGCGGTCCCACGGGCTGCCGGTGGCGGCCATGCGCCCCGTCACGGTATAGGCGTGCCCGGCATGGGCGTCGCCTTCGGCCATGGCGCCATGGCCATGCGCCGGGGTGAAACTGTCGCCGACATCCACCGGCGCAAAGGCGCCTGCCACCGCCTCCTGCGCCGTGGCAAAGCTGCGCCCCTCGGCCAGCGGCCCGGCAAGATGGGTCACGAACTCTGCCGTGGTGCCCACGACCGGCGCGCCCGCATGGCTGTCGCCAAAGGCGATGGGGGCGGCCAGCGCCACGCCTTCGGTCGCCGCGATCTCGGCATATTGCGGGCCGGTGATCAGCGCCATGTCCGAAGGCTGCAGATAGACCGAGGCCAGCATCACCGTCACCTCGCTGCCCGGAGCCGCGACGATCAGGTCGAATTTTTCGGCGGCGCGGGCCGATCCCTGCCGCAGCCCGCGCTCCTGCGCCAGCAGCCCGACACCTAGCCCCACCGACACGGCGATCAGCAGCACGAACAGCCCGTTGACCCAAGAGAACCGCCGCAGCATCGCGCCGACCAGCGGCAGCGGGCGCAGCCCGCGCATCACCCAAAGCCCCAGCAGCAGGCCCGGCGCGACCAGCGCCAGCGCCAGGGCTGCATCCTGCGCTGTGGCGGGCAGCGACATCCACAGATCACGCATGGCTGTCCTCCGCGATGCGGCCATCGGCCAGCCGCAGCTGCCGGGTCATGCGCGCGGCAAGGCCTGCATCATGGGTGACCACGATCAGCCCGCGCCCGTCCTGCTGCGCGAGCCGCACCAGATCCGCCCCCAGTGCATCGGCATTGGCCCGGTCCAGCGCGGCGGTCGGCTCATCGGCCAGAATGACCGGCGGATCGCCCGCAAGCGCGCGCGCGACGGCGATGCGCTGCCGTTCGCCGCCCGAAAAGCTGTCCACGGGGCGCGCGCCCGCCTGTCCCAGCCCCAGCCCGGCCAGCCAGCGCGCGGCGGCGGCGCGGATCGGCGCACGGGCGGCGCGCGGCGCAAAGGCGCTGGCCAGTGCGGCATTGCCAAGCGCCGACAGTTCCTCGAACAGGTGGCAGTCCTGAAACACCAGCCCCAGCCGGTCGCGGCGAAAGGCGGCGCGCGCATCTTCGGACAGCGCGGCAATGTCGGTCTCGCCCCAGATCACCCGGCCTGCATGGGGGCGCACCAGCCCCGACAGCACGTGCAGGAAGGTGGATTTGCCCGCCCCCGAGGCGCCGGTCAGCGCAAGGCTCTGCCCGCCGGGCAGCGCCAGATGGTCGATGGCCAGCAGCACCCGGCCTTCGCGGCTTTGCACGCGCAGCCCCTCTACCCGCAGATCCGGGGCCCTCATCGCTCAGATCCGCCGGAAGGTGGCGTCGGTCAGCCGCACCTTGGAATAGAAGCCCAGCTCGGGGTCGACCTCGTCGCCCAGTTCCAGCACGCCTTCGACCACGATGGGCACGTTGAACGGCACCACGTCGACGATGCGCTTGGCATAGACCGCCAGAATGTCATCGGGCCATGGCATCCCCGGCTCGCAGAACGGGCAGACCGCCATGGGGCGCTTGGTCAGCACGAAGAACACCGAATCGGCCTTCAGCGGCGGCGCCATGAATCCTTCGACTGCCAGCCGCCCGCCTTCGGCGGAGAGCGCCGCGTCGGAAAAGCTCAGATCCTTGTTGTAGAGATCGCGCAGGAGGATCGGGCCGTCCTGCGCGACGGCGCGGGGGGCAAGCAGCGCAAGCGGCAGCGCAAGCAGATGGCGTCGGTTCATGGCATGTCCTTTCGCGGCAGATATGGCGCGGGCATGTGACACCCGCATAACGTCCGGCAACGGCACAGGCCCCGGAGATGATCCGGGGCCTGCACATCCGTAACGCAGCGCCGGGATTATTCGGCGGTAACGGCGTGGTTCATCACGTGGAAGATCACGTTCTGCTCGATCACGCCGCCAAACAGATGCGACCAGGGGCCACGGGCAAACACGGCCACGTCTTCGCCCGAATGGGTTTCAGAGGACATGGGGATCAGCGCCTGCTGCAGGTAGTCGGGATCGGTCGCTTCTTCTTCGGTCAGGTCCGGACGGCTGCCCGAGAAGGTGCCATCGGCCTGTTCGATCAGCACCGACCCGGCGCCGTTCAGGTAACCGGCCACGGTGTAGGGCTTGCCATCGGCGCCAAGGTTCGGCGTACCGTTATGTTCGATGCCCGCTTCGTTTTCTTCCATGCAGAGACCGACGATGTTGGAACCGCGCCCGCAATAGCCGTTGAAGGAGATGGCGTGCTCGTGGTCGGCGGTGACGATGATCAGCGTGTCTTCGGCATTGGTCAGTTCCATCGCCTTGGCGATGGCATCGGCAAAGGCCTTGCCGTCAGCCAGCACGCGATAAAGGTTGCCTTCGTGGTTGGCATGGTCGACGCGGCCCGCTTCGATCGACAGGTAGAAGCCTTCGTCATTGGTGGACAGGGCTTCGATCGCGGCTTCGGTCATCTCCGCCAGCGAGGGCTCGCCGGTGCGGTCATGTTCGTATTTCATGTGGCTGGCCTCGAAAAGGCCAAGGATGGGCGCGTTGTTGCCTGCGGTCAGGGCAGAGAAATCCTCTTCGCCGAACACGACCTGCGCGCCGAGCCCGGTGGCTTCTTCCACCAGATTGCGGCCATCGGTCCGCTTGCCGGTCTTGCCTTCCACATCAGTCACGTCGGTCGGCAGGAAATGCGCGCGGCCCCCGCCGAAGGCCACGTCGATCACGCCCGCCTGCATCTGGTCGATCAGCTGTGCGGCGATGTCCTTCTGCTCGCAGCCTTCGGGCAGGGCAGAGTTGTCTTCCCAGTCGCGGCTCACGGTGCGGGCATAGACCGCCGCCGGGGTCGCGTGGGTGATGCGCGCGGTGGAGATGACGCCAACCGACTTGCCCATCTCGGTCGCGATTTCCGAGAACAGCTTGGTCCCGGCATCAGCCCCAGCGGCGCAGTCTTCGACAGCCACGGTGTCCATGATGTTGATCATGCCGTTCTTGCCCTTGACGCCCGAGTTCATCGCCATGGCGGTGGGGGCGGAGTCGGGGGTCTGGCCGTTCGAGGAATAGGTCTTCACCAGCGCGACATGCGGGAAGGTTTCGTGCGGCTGGACATACTCATCCCCCAGACCGCCTTCCTGCTGGCCGGAGAACAGGCGGATGGCGTAGTTGGTGCCCACGCCGTTGCCGTCTGCGGTGAACAGGATCACGTTCTTGGCGGTCGCGGTGTTCGGCTGCACGGCCAGACGCTCGGCGATGGTGTCCTGAGCGGCCTGATACCAGTCGGACCCGGCCTGCGGCAGATCCTGAGCGGAAGCGACAGTGGCAAGGCCGAGGATGGCGGCGGTGGAAAGGAGAATCTGTTTCATGATTGGGCTCCATGACAATCTGCGCGGACCCTAGGAGCGTCAGGTGACAGATATGTGATCCAGCCGGATTTTTCCTTTGATTTTGCGACGTTATAACATTGCATTGAAACCTGCGGGGGCGACCGGAAAGGGCGCCGCGCCCCGCACTCCGGTCCGGAGGCGGGGGCGCGGCCTGTGTCAGTCGGCGCGGTGCCAGTCGGCGATGTTCCAGATCTGGCTGTCCCAGCTGTTCATCCGCACGCCTTCCAGCGTCGCCGCCTTGCCCGAGATGGTGTGGCGGTGGATCAGCGGCAGGATGGAATAGGACTCCACAAGCAGGTCGTTCATGGCCCGCCCGATCCGGCCCCGGTCCTCCAGCGATCCGGCGGTGCGGAATTCCCGGATCAGCGCCTCATAGGGGGCAGAGCAGAAGCGCTGGATGTTGTTGCCCTGCCACTGCGTCGCGGGCGAGGGGATATTGGCGCAGCTCCAGTTGCCAAGGAAGGCTTCGGGATCCTGTCCCTTGGCGTTGTCCGTATACATCTGGACATCGGCAAAGAATTTCTGCCGCGTGTCGGGCGAGCCGGGATCGCCGCCAAAGAACACCGAAGCGTCGATGTTGCGCAGCTCCGTCTCCACGCCGATCTGCCGCCACCAGTCCTTGATCAGCGCCTGACTGTCCTGCCGCACGCCATTGGTCGAGGTCTGGAACAGCAGCGACAGCTTGCGCCCGTCGCGGTCGCGGATGCCGTCCCCATCGCTGTCGGTCCAGCCCGCCTCGTCCAGCAGGGCGGCGGCGCGGTCCAGATCCTGCGTCGCACAGTCCGCATGGGTGTCAGAGGCGTAAAGCGCGGGCGTTGGCACCACCGCGCAGCCCGGCACCCCCGCATCGCCATAAAGCGCCTCGGCGATCACCGCGCGGTCGATGGCCAGCGACAGCGCCTGCCCGACCCGTGGATCGGTAAAGGCCGGATGCGCCCCGCCCGCCACGGTGGCGCGCGCCTCGCCAAGCGCGGGGTCGGGATCGGTCTGGTTCAGGAACAGGAACTCCACCGCCGGACTGTCCGAGGTGATCACCTCGCCCGGGCCGCCGGTCATCTGCGCCAGAATGTCGGGCGACAGCTGCAGGTTCCACGCATAATCCACCTCGCCCGTCTGCAGCACCGCCCGCGCCGCAGAGGCCGGATCGCCGCCGCCCTTGATCGTCACCGTGGCAAAGGCGGGCTTGTCCGCCTCGCGGTATTCGGGGTTGAGCGTGTAGGTGATCACGTCATTGGCGCGGAACTCCTCCACCCGGTAGGGGCCGGTGCCGATGGGATAGGTGTTCTGTTCGGTGCATTGCGCGACGCGGGCGCCGGTGCAGTCGGCAAACTGCGCCTCCTGCAGCAGCGGCGCTTCGGAACTGACAAGGGCGGTATAGGGATAGGGCTTCGGTTCCGAAAAGCGGATTTCAACGCGCCGCTCGTCCAGGGCCACCACCTCCTCCACCCCGTCGAACAGCGACAGCGCGGCGCAGCCGCTTTGGTCATCCGTGCAGTAGCGCCATGTAAAGATCGCGTCCTGCGGCGTGACCGGGCTGCCATCGGCCCATGTCAGCCCCTCGCGCAGGGTCCATGTGATGCGGGTCAGGTCGGCGCTGACCCCGCCGTTTTCCAGCGTGGGAATGCTTTCGGCCAGCACCGGCACCAGCGCGCCGGTCTCGTCGAAACGCGCCAGCGGCTCCAGCACCAGCGAGGCGGCCTCCACCTCCTTGGCGATGCCCGACAGATAGGGGTTCATCGTCGACGCGGCCTGCCAGTACAGAATGCGCAGGTCGCCGTCGCTGCCGCGTTCGGCGGTGGCGGTCATCGGAAGCAGCGTCAGCGCCGTTCCGACCATCCATGAAAAGGTCTTCATCTGGGCTCTCCTGTCGGTGTCTGTGCCGGTCACCTTGCGCGGCCGGTCGGTGTTGGCTCCCGCGATGCGGCGGGCGCAGAGGCGGGGCGGGTGTATTAAATGTTGCGTAGTCTTCATGATTCCGTCAACTTGTATCAAACGGTACACAGGAATTACTGCGTCTTCCCATGACATCCTCCGATGATCTTGCCGCCCGGCTGCGCAATTCGGCTGTATCTCAGGCCGAGCGGAAGCTGGCTGCGGCCTTTGCCGAAAACTTTCCCGCCAGCGCGCTGGGCACGGTCGAGGCACTGGCTGGGCGCGCCGGGGTCAGCGGCCCCACCGTGCTGCGCTATCTGGCCAAGCTGGGCTTTGTCCGCTTCGCCGAATTTCAGGCGGCGGTGAAACAGGAGGTGGACCGGCAGCTAGGCTCGCCGCTGGTGCAGATGGACCACCCCGCAGAGCAGGCGGGCGGGGCAGGGGATCACCTTTATCGCCGGGTGCTGCTGATGCAGGCGGAAAGCTTCCGCCGCATGGCC
This sequence comes from Salipiger marinus, assembly GCF_035481585.1. NCBI lineage: Bacteria > Pseudomonadati > Pseudomonadota > Alphaproteobacteria > Rhodobacterales > Roseobacteraceae > Salipiger > Salipiger marinus. Next base: position 13,245 of record NZ_JAYKSL010000021.1, read on the forward strand.
GAACGGGTGGTGCCCGCCGAATTCGACGCCATCGCCGATCTGCTGGCCGATCCGAAACTGACCATCCGGCCGCTGGGCGGACGCTACAGCCGCAACCTTGCGCAGCGGCTGGCGCTGCAGCTGGGGCAGGTGCGGGCCAATGTGGCGCTGCTGGAGCAGCCGCTGGGCTTTGCCTATGACGCGCTGGTGGATCTGGGGCCGCGCGACGTGATCGTGCTGTTCGATTACCGCCGCTATCAGGAGGATCTGCTGCGCTTTGCCGAAGGCGCCCGGGCGGCGGGGGCGCGGATCGTGCTGCTGACCGATTTCTGGCGCTCTCCGGTGGCCGCGCTGGCAGAGGCGGTGCTGACCGCGCCGGATCAGTCCGCCTCGCCCTTCGGGTCGCGGGTGGTGCCCACGGCGCAGGTCGAGGCGCTGGTGGCGGCGGTGGTCGACCGCGACCGCGACGGCGCCAAGGATCGCCTCGCCCGGCTGGAGGCGCTGCGCCGCAGCGGAGATCCGGCATGATCGAGGCACCCGTCCTGCTGAACCCCGAAGGCCGCTTCCCCGGGCTGATCGTCGTCGATCACGCAGGCACCGCCACGCCCGCCCGCTTTGGCGCGCTGGGTCTGGCCGAGAACTGGCGGCACACCCATCATTTCTGCGATCTGGGCGTGGCGCCGCTGGCCCAAGCGCTGGCGCAGCGGCTGGATGCGCCGGTGCTGCTGGGCACGGTCAGTCGGCTGGTGATCGACCTGAACCGCTGGCTTGACGATCCGCGCTCGATCCTGACGCAGGTGGAGGGCGTGCCCGTGCCCGGCAATGTCACGCTGGACCCAGCAACACGCCGGGCGCGGCAGGACGCGATCTTCTGGCCCTATCATGCCGCGATCACCTCGGTCTGGGACCAGGTCACCCGCCGCCACCGCAATCCGCTGTTTTTTGCCCTGCACAGCTGCACCCGGCAGTTCGGCGGGCAGCGCCGCCCGTGGGATGGCGGCACGATCTGGAACGAGGCGCCGACGCTCGCCCATCCGCTGCTGGAGGCGCTGGGCGCGCGCGGCCTGACGCTGGGCGACAACCAGCCTTATTCCGGGCGCGAAGGCGCCTACACGCTTGACCGGCACACATGGGGCAGCGGCTATCGCGCCTGCGGGTTCGAGGTGTCCAATGACCTGCTGGAGACGCCGCAGGGGCAGGCGGACTGGGCCAACCGGCTGGGCGACGCGCTGTCCACGCTGACACAGACAGGGGCAGAGGCATGACAGACCAGATCTTCCGGATTCCGCCCTATGCGCTGACCGCGCCCTGCGCGCCGCAGGCCGGGCCGCTGCGGGGCAGCCTGCGCGTCGACGTGGCGCTGGTGGGGGCGGGGTTCAGCGGCTGCATCGCCGCGCTGGAGCTGAGCCGCCGTGGCCTGTCGGTGGCGCTGATCGAGGCGGGGGAGGTCGGGCAGGGCGGGTCGGGGCGCAATCATGGCCAGTGCATTCCGGTCTTCGGCTATCTTGACGAAACCCAGCTGCCCCCCGCAGGCTTTGCCCTGCTGCGCGACGCGGGCAGGCTGGTCTTTGACCAGATCGCCGAACTGGGCATCGCCTGCGACCCGGTGCAGAAGGGCTGGCTGCAGGCCGCGCATTCCGCAAAGGGGCTGGAGCGGGCGCGCGCCACCCATGCGAGATATGCCGCCCTTGGCAAGGCAGATGCGTTTCTGGACCCGGAGGAGGTTGCGGCGCTCAGCGGCGTGTCCGGCACCTTTGGCGGCTGGCTGCATCGCGATGGCGGCCATCTGAACCCGCTTGCCTATGTGCGCGGCCTTGCACGGGCGGCGCAGGCGGCGGGCGCGCGGCTTCACACCCGGACCCCTGTGACCGGGCTGCGGCGCGGGCGGGACGGCGCGTGGATCCTTGCCACCCCGGAGGGAGAGATCACCGCCCGCAAGGTCGGGCTGGCCACCAATGCCTATGGCATGGGGGCGGTGCCCGCGCGGATGCGGGCAAGCCTTGTGCCCATGACCTCTTACGCCATTGCCAGCGCACCGCTGCAGCCGCATCAGCGCGCCGCCGTGCTGCCCTCTGGCGTGAATTTCAGCGACACGCGGCGCGATCCGATGTTCTTTCGGGTCGATGCCACGGGGCGCATCATCACCGGCGGGCTGGTGGAACTGCGGCGCGGGCGGTGGACCGCGCCCACCGTCGCCGAACAGGGGGCGCGGCTGGCGCGGCGGTTCCCGGAACTGCAGGGGCTGGTCTGGACCCATCACTGGACCGGCACCGTCGGCATTTCGGCGCGGCAGCGCCCGGCGATCTTTGAACTGGAGGAGGGGCTGTGGGGGCTACTGGGCTATTCCGGGCGCGGCGTGCCCACCTCTGCGGTGCTGGGCCGGGCCTTTGCCGCCACGCTGACCGATCCGGCAGAGGGGGCGCAGCTCTGGCCTGCTGACCCGCCCGCGCGCATCCCTGCGGGGCGGCTGATCGGGCTTGCGGTGCAGAGCCTGCGCGGCCCGGTGAACAAGCTGCGCGACCGGCTGTCCTGATCCGGGGGCGGGAGGGGTCTGCCTGCGGCGGCGCATCGGCATGGCTGGCGCGGCTTCACCTGCGGTCCCCGATGAGCTAAGGGCAGCGCAGACTTCGGGACAGGGACACTGCCATGCTGCCTTGGGAACTTCTGGCCACGGCATCGGCGCCGCAGGGCGACACGCTGCGCCTGCTGCGGCGCGGCACCGAATATTCCATCCGGCTGGAGGGCGGCAACGAGCTGATGAACAGCCGTCTGGGCGGGTCAGAGGAATCGCTGGCCACGCTGACGCTGGACCGGATCGGCGCCCGTCCCGCGCCGCGGCTGCTGATCGGCGGGCTGGGGATGGGCTTTACCCTGCGCGCCGCCCTTGCCGCCACGCCCGCCGCCGCGCAAGTGGTGGTGTCGGAAATCGTGCCCGATCTGATCGGCTGGGCGCACGGCCCGATGGCCGAGGTGTTCGGCGGCTGTCTGGAGGATCCGCGCGTGCTGCTGCGCGCGGGCGATGTGGCGGCAGAGATCCGGACCGCCGCACCGCCCTATGACGCGATCCTGCTGGATGTGGACAACGGGCCCGATGGCCTGACCCGCGCGGGCAATGACGGGCTTTATGGCGAAGCGGGCCTGCGCGCGGCGCATCGCGCGCTTAGCCCCGGCGGCGTGCTGGCGGTCTGGTCCGCCGCCCCCGATCCCGCCTTCACCCGGCGGCTGGGGCGCTGCGGCTTTCAGGCCGAGACGCACAGCGTTCCGGCAGGGCGGGGCAAGCGCGGCCCCCGGCACATCATCTGGACCGCCCGGCGCTAGGTCACAGCAGCGCGCGGATCGGCTCCAGCAGGCCCTTGCTGCGCAGGGTGCGCACCGGATAGGCGTCATCATTCACCAGCCGGTCAAGGCTGAAGCCCGGCTCGATCCGGGCCAGCCGTTCGGCCACGGCGCGCGCCTTCTCCAGCTGTCCGTCCAGCGCGTAAAGCGCCAGCAGATGCCGGTGCGCGGGCCGGAAGGAGGGCGCGGCGCGGGCCGCCGCCTCTCCGGCCTCGATGGCCATATGCGGCTCGTTGCAGGCCACGCTGACGATGCAGTGATACAGATCCCACCAGTGGCGGAACGGGGAATGCCGCGCGATGCTGCGGGCGTGGCGCGACATGTCCAGCGCCTGCCGGTGATCCCCCGCCAGCATCCGCGCCACCGCCAGCGACAGCCAGCCAAAGCCCCCCGCCGGGTTGCGGTCCACCGAGCGTTCCGCCAGTTCAAGCCCGCCCGCCGCATCCCCCATCGCCATGACCCGCACCTGACTGACCAGCGCCTGCACCAGCGCATTGTCGGCGCCCTGTTCCAGCGCCTTGTGGTTCAGCATCTGGGTTTCTTCGTAAAGTGCGGCCAGATCCGGCTCCAGCAGCTCGATCATCTGGATGGTGCGGATCAGGCTGCGCCACGCGATATAGATGCCGTTGCGGTCGACCTCATGCGCCTGCAGCAGCAGGCTGTCGGCCTCGCGCAGCGCGTCCGGCTGGAAGGTGAACATGCGATAAAGCGCCAGCCGCGCCAGCGCCGTGGCCCGGGCTTCGGGGCGGGCATTCTCGATGGCCAGCGGCAGGCGGCCCAGCGTGCGGTCCGCCGCCTCGAAGATCATCGCGCAGATCGCGTCGTCAGAGCCAAGGATGGTCTCTGCCGACACGATGGGCTGCAGCTTGGAATAGAGGATGCGCGCCGAGGGAAGATGCACCACCTTGGCAAAGACATGCAGCCTGCCGTCGCTGTCCATCAGATCGCAGGTGATTTCCAGATCGCCGCGATCCTCGGCGCCCGCATCCACATGCCGTCCGGACTGCCGCCATGCCCGCACCTGTTCGGCGATGTTTTCGCCGATGCGGTTGGCAAGGATGTCGCCCAGCACCTCGGGCAGGCCGGTGCCGTTCAGGCTGGTGCGGCAGCGGATCAGCAGCCCGCCGGGCAGCGCGGGCCGCGCCGCCCCCACCCGGTCGGCAAAGCGCGAGCGTTCGCTGCGCAGCCAGTCCTCGAATTCGGGATCGCGCACGTCCAGCCCTTCGAGCAGGTCGAACCCGTCTTCGATGCGGAACTCGTTTTCCAGCACGTCCACATGCAGGCGAGCCGGATCCAGCCAGACGCTGCTGCGGTCGGCCCCCAGCACATCCTCCCACGGACCCAAGCTCCGGCGCAGCTTGCTGAGCGCCTGCCGCAGATTCGCGCTGGCCTGTTCGGGGGCAAAGCTGGACCACAGCTTGTCTTCCACCCAGCGGCGCGGGCGGCGCATGCCGGGCGACAGCATCAGCAGGGCCAGAACGCCCTGATTCTTGGCGCCCTGCGGGGTGATGTCGACGCAGTCGGGTCCGGTCACGCGCAGCGGACCGATCATCTCCACCCGCAACAGCTGTCCGTCGGTCGTCACACTCCTGTCCCCGCGGCGAGACCTCACCGGGGTTTACGCTAGCACCACCTCACGTTTGCGGCAACGGGCGTGAAATGATCGTTAATTGTTTCGAGGGGGGCTGAAATTCCTTTGACCGAACTTGCGGCAGCCCGATTAGATGCGGGGCGGACAGGGCTGCAGCATACGGGGGCAGGATGACGATTTTTGGCGGGCAGGGAGGCCAGGGCGGCCAAGGCGGTCAGGGCGGCCAAGGCGGTCAGACCGGGCAGGGCGGCCAAGGGGGCCAGGGGGGGCAAGGTGGTCAGGGGGGCCAAGGCGGCCAGACCGGGCAGGGTGGTCAGGGGGGCCAGGGCGGGCAGGCTCATGCCGGTGGCACCGCCTCGCCCTATCTCAGCCTTGCGCTGGCCAATGCGCGGGATGGCACCGTGGGCTACTGGTCGGGGGCGGCCTCGCGCAGCCCGGTGACCACCGGGCAGAGCGCGTGGAAAGCCGTGCAGCGGATGGATGCCTTTCCCCGCCGCGCCGTGGTCGATCAGGCGCTGGGATCTCTGTTTGCCATCGATCTGGCGGACAGCGCCGCCGCCAATGCCGTGGGCCATCTGACCCTGCGCGGCCAGACGCTGGTGACGCTGCACAAACCCGACGACGCTTTGCTGGTGCGCAGCCAGCTGCCGCATCTGCGGGCGGCGGCGGATCTGCGCATGGACCGGCTGGCCGAAATTCAGGTGCAGACCTCTGACATCCTGTCGTTTTTCGGGATGCTGGGCTACATGCACCCCGAAGCCACAAAATGGACCCACTGGTTCGCGGGGGCGGTGCTGCGGCTCTGCACGCTGCTGGAGATGCCGCTGAAGCTGGGCTTCGACGTGGCGCGGCCCATCACGCTGGCCTATGAGGTGCAGCCGATCATCCAGACGCCGGGGCATGGCGCATGGCCCAGCGGTCACGCGACAGAGGCTTTTGCCGTGGCCACGCTGCTGCTGCGGCTGTTCACCGAAGGGCCGTTCGATCCCAAGGCGGCGCTGGCGGCGGGCAGTCCGTTCTACCGCCACGCCGCGCGGATCGCCGCGAACCGCACGGTGGCCGGGGTGCATTACCCCACCGACAGCATGGCGGGCGCGGTGCTGGGGCTGACGCTGGCCGAGGCGCTGGTGCGGCTGTTGGATGGCGCGCTGGCCGATCCGGTGGCAGAGGTCCAGACCGCGAGCCGCACCTATCGCGGCGACACCTATGAGGGCGATTTTACGCTGGGGCGGCTGGCGGCGGAACTGGCGGCGGGACAGCATGTGACCGAAACCGCGATTGCGCTGGATCCGGTCCTTGTGCCGGTCTGGATGCGCGAGATGTGGCGCAGCGCCCTGACAGAGGGATAACGGGTTTGTGTGAGGCCGGAGCCGCTTTGGTGGGGGCTTTGGAGCGTGCGAGTGGGCCGGGGCAGCGATGCTCCGGCCATTGCTTTTGCGGCTCAGTAGACCGGCTGTTCCTCGGGGGCGTGACCGGGCGCCCATGGCGACACCACCCAGACCCCCAGCCGCGCGCTCTGGTCATGCGGCACGCTCCAGAACCCCAGATCAGCGGAAAAATCGCTAAGCTGGGTTGAGCCGGGCACCAGCCGGTTGCGGCACATCCGGTCGGCGGAAAGGCCAAGCGCGCGCGTGATCCGCGCTGCGGCGGCGCTGGTGCCGTTGAAGGCCCGGCTGCTGCCGGAGGTGGTGCCGGTGCCCGCAAGCCCGGTCAGGCCGGGGCCCCGGTCGACCAGCGCCGCCACGGTGGGCATGGGCAGGCACCAGTCCGCCCCTGCCGCGCTATAGGGCGCGGGCCAGAGCGTGCCGCGCACCGGGTCATGCCGCGCCGCGCCCGCCGTGACGATCTGCCGCCCGCTGGCGCTGGCCAGCGCGTTGAGCGTGCCGTCATGGCGGATGGCGCAGTCCGGGGCCAGCGCGCTGTGATCCTGCCGGTCGGGATGCCAGTCATAACCTTCGGGGCTGTCGAAATAGGACTGCCGGGCGCGCGGGCGGTAGCCGGTCAGGCTGTCGTCGCGCTGGATCTGCAGATGCAGCTCCAAGGCTGCCGCGCCGCTGTGGCGGCAGATCACCTGCCAGCGCCCGGCGGGGGCCAGCGGTTCCGGATCGGCGCAGTCGGTCGGCGCCAGCGCCACCACCAGATGCGCGGGCTGGATCACCCCGCCCCCCAGCCTGCGGCGGGCGACATGGCTGATCCGGGCCACGGGGGCGGCACCCTCCAGCAGATCGCGGCAGGTGCCGGGGCGCATCGGCACAAAGCCGGAGGCGGGCCCGCCCGGCGGCACCAGCGCGATCTCCAGCCCGTCCAGCGTCTGGCCGGGGCCGGGGCGCAGTTCCAGATAGCTTTCGGTCTGGTCGCCGGGCTGCACGATCCAGTCGATCTGCTGCTCCGTCTCGGCCCCGGCGGCAAAGCCCAGCCTTGCGGTCAGCCGGTCCTCAAAGCCGTTGCCGAAGGACCAGATCACCCGCACCGGCTGTTCCTTCACCTCTTCCCACAGCCGCGCCTCGCGCGCGATCTGGTATTCGGCAAAGCGGGTGCCGTCCTTGGGCCCGGCGGCGATGCCCATGGACAGGTTGACCAGCACCGGCGCGGTGGGGTCGATTTCGGCGGCGCGGCGCAGGATCCAGCGCATCGCCATCACCATGTAGCTTTCCATCAGGATGCCCGAGGTATCGGCAATGGCCTGCGGCGGCAGCTGCACCGCCAGAAGCGGCCAGTCCCGCACGGGATCCCCGGCATCGAACGGGTCGGCGCCCGCCGCCAGATCCAGCATATGGGTGCCATGGCTTGCGGAATGTTCGGTGGACCGGTGCGCCTCGCGCCGGATCAGACGGCTGTTGATCTCGGCATAGACCGAAGCCTCGTCCATCAGCCCGTCGAGCAGGGCGTCGATCTGCGCGCGGCCCAGCACCTCGCCCGACCGGGCGGTGCCGGGGCTGCCCGCCTGTTCCAGCGCCTGCAGCCAGACCGCGTGGAACCGGGTCGCGCCCTCCTTGCGGAAGCGCGCGTTGAGAAAGGCGATGCCATCGTCGATCAGCGCCACGATGGGCTGGCCGCTGGCGGCGGGGGCTGCGACCGGTGCCGGGGCTGCCGCCATGGCGGGTGCCTCGGTCAGCGCCACCGGAAAGCCGGTGTCGAGCACCTGATAGAACCCCGCCGCGTCCGGGTCGGGCGTGCCCAGCCCCCGATAGAGCGCATATTCGTCGGGCAGGCCCGCATCGGTGGCGGGATCGGCGCAGCGGGCGGTGAGCACGGCAAGCTCATGCGGCTCCATCACCAGCGGATCGGCCGGATCGCTGACGGCGGTCAGCAGGGCGGCGCGCGCCGTCTCGGGCTCGCCGCGCAGGCGGATGAAGATGGGCTCGTGCAGCGGGCCCGTGGGGACGGGATGCCGCCGCTGGCGGGTGAGCCATGCAAAATCCAGACAGGCATCGCGGATCTCCGCGGGGGTGACAGCAGTCCAGCGCAGCGACATGGCCGATCCTTTCTGACGGTGGCGGGCGGGATCAGCAAAGCGGCGCGGCTGGCGCTGCGTCAAGCGCGCTGCGGCGATTTGCGGTCAATTCACGCGCCATCCCATGCAAACCCCTGTGCCACATACGCGGTTTTTGCCGGGAGGTCGCGGACGGGTCACGGTGGGTTCACGCAGTTTGGGCAGTCTTTCCTTACCTTTGGTAAAGAGATGCGGCGCAGCAGGGACCGCAAGCGACGGGGGAACGGCACCATGTCAGGACGAACCGCAAGCGACAGACGGAACTTTCGCGTCATTGACGGCGGGCGCAGCGCCGGAGAGGGGCTGTCAGCCAGTCTTCACCCCCCGGCGGCCCCGCAGCTGTCGGCGGCGGAACTGGCGGCGGACATGGCCGAGCTTTATGCGCTGGCGCTGGTGCGGGATGTGCCGTTCACGGCGCTGCAGGATCCGCATACCGGCGTGTGGATCGACGGGCGCACGCGGTTCACGCTGCATGAACTGCTGTGCGAACTGCGCAGCCTGTCGTGGTTCGATGCCTCTGGCCGCGTGGCGCAGGACACCGATGCCGAGGCAGGCGCGCGCCGCGATCTGCGGCTTAATGGCGATGGCCAGCTGACCCTGCGCAGCCTGTTCCGGGGCGTGGTGGCGCGACCGCTGTCGGGGATCCGCGTCTCGGCCTTTCACGAGGATGACAGCAGCGCCGATCCGGTGGCCGATCCCGGCGCGCGTCCCGCCGCCGAGGCGCCGATGTCGGCTTGGGTGGAATGGCTGGAACGCAGCACCGGCGCCCGGCTGACGCTGCCCGGTCACGCCACCTGTGGCGTGGGGCCCGAGCTGACGCCGCGTCTGCTGACCGACCGGCTGCGGCAGGCGCCGGTGGCGCGGGTGCATTTCAACGCGGCCCTGATGCTTCTGGTGCGCGGCACCGCCTTTGACGAAGGGCTTGACCCGCAGGGCGGGACCGATCCGATCAGCGCGCAGCGCCTGCTGGCCCTGATGGCCGAGGCGGCGGAACGGGCGGCGGCGCTGGCGCTGCGGCGGCAGGCCCGTCTGGACCGGCTGAGCCGCCCCGGCGTGGTGGCGGCGCGGCTGACCGCCCTGCTGGCGCAGGACGAGCCGCGCGGCGGCGATCCGCTGCTGCGCGAAGTGGCCGAGGAACTGCAGACCGGTGCGCCCGGCCTGCTGCACTGGATCACCCGGCTGAATGCGCGCCACGGGCGCACGGGCCGCTTCCATGACATGCTGCTGCTGCCGCCGCTCTGCGGCGAGGGCGGGATGCCGCACCGGGCCGAGGGCGCGGTGCAGGGGGTGGTCACAGGCGCGCTCTGCACGCTGCTGAAGGCGCTGTTCGACACGCGGCGGCAGGCGCGGCTGCGCATGGTGGGGGAGGCGGCAGGCGGGCTCGACATCACCGCCGAGGCGGACCGGCTCGCGGCGGACGTGCTGCTGCAGCGGTCGCTGGCGGGCAGCCATTTTCAGGCGGAGAACCATCAGGATCTGCGCATCGGCGAGGCGGTCGCGCTGCAGGTGCTGCGGGACTGGCTGGAGGGGCTTGATCACGGCGCAAGCCTGAGCTTCTGCAATTTCGACGGCCAGCGCATCAGCCTTGTCAGCCACCGCCGCGCCACCGGCCAGACCGAGGTCGGCTTCTGCCGCGACGGTCGGCCCGCCGCATGGCCGATGCTGCACCGTCCGGGGCAGGGGCATCTTGCCGTGATCTGACACAGGCCCGGGAACCCGGAGGCGGTTTTGCGGGTTGATCCTGCGAAGACAGACCTAGGAGGGTTTTGAAATGAACTGGGATCAAATCGAAGGCAACTGGAAGCAATTCACCGGCAAGGCCCGCGAACAGTGGGGCGATCTGACCGATGACGAAGTGCAGCAGGCCAAAGGCAACCGCGAGCAGCTGGCCGGCGTCATCCAGAAGAAATACGGCATTGCCAAGGAAGAGGCGGAGCGTCAGGTCGACGACTGGCAGCGCACCCTCTGACCGGCCTGTTTCCCTCAGGCACATCAGACAGACGGGGTCCTTCGGGGCCCCGTTCTGCTGTCTGCCTCAGTGACAGATCTTTGCCGTTTCGGCGCCGTCCCATGGCAGGATCAGCGCGGGACGGCTGATCGCCGTCTCCAGCCCGGCCAGCGGCATCGCCTCTGAAATCATGGCGCGCATCCGGCGGGTGCGCGGCGCCTCCGGATCCAGCAGGCGGCAGCAGACATATTCCTCGACCAACGCGCCCTGCTGTTCATAGCCGTAATCCAGAAACCGGCTCTGCCCTTGGGGATCGAAAAGATAGGGATCAGCGGTGCGCCCGTGTTCCGATGCCGCCTTCAGCGGGGTGTAGCCGGTGCGGGCGCGGTTCTGCCATTGCCAGACATGGGTCATCTCATGGGCCATCAGCATGGCGGCATAAAGGTTGATGCGCTCCGGATACTCCGCCATGTAATCGTCCAGATACAGATCCTCGCGATAATAGACATGGTTGAACAGCGCCATGGCGCCGGGCTGCACCGTCACGGTTTCCCCGCGCGAGGGCGGAAAGATCCGTTCCATGCAGGTCAGCCGCGGGCGGATCGGGCGCTGGTAGGTGACGGCGGCGGCCCAGAGCCCTTCGTGAAAGCGCACGCGGCGGGGATCAACCTGATCCCCCTGCACGTCCTGCACGAAAGCCCGTTCGTTGGGCGTCAGCGGGCGCCCGCAGGCGGCGGCCAGACACAGGAACAGGGCAAGACACAAAAACCGCATGGCCAGACTGGAGCCCGGATTCAGCAGAAGATCAAGGCGCTTGACGCGCTTGGGCGACATGCCGCGGCAGCGTGCCGGAGATTTCAAGGATCAGCTTGCGCTTCACCGCCTCGGCAAAGCTGTCACGGCTTTCGGCGGTGACGACAAAAGCGCCGACGCCGCCGATGATGCGCCGCTCATAGACCGCCTCCAGCCCGCCCTGCGCGCGGCCCGGATCGTCGGGGCGCAGGATCGGCAGGGCATTGATGGTCACGCCCTGGGCCACCACCTGATCGCGCGATTCCTCGATCCCCGGACCGGACCAGTTGCCCGCGCTGTCGCCGGAAAAGTCGATGACGCGGCGCCAGCCTTCGATGTCGTTCTGATCCATCAGCCGCAGCCCTTCCAGCAGCGCGGCCCCGATGGCGTTGCGGCCATAGGCCTGCCGGGGCTGGGCCAGCAGCGTGTCGGCAAAGCCCTGCGCCGCCTCCGGCCCGTCGATCAGGGTCCAGTCCACCACCTGCGCCTGATTGGCGGCCCATTCCACATAGGTGACGGCGATATGCCCATAGGCGGTGCCCGTGATCACCGCCAGCACCTCGGGGTCGGTGATGGCCTGCGCGTATCCTTCACGCTGGAACAGCAGTTCCTGCTGGGTTATCGATCCTGAAGCATCGGCCAGCAGCACCAGTTCCAGATCGGTGTCCTGCGCCGCGCCGGGACCTGCGGCGCCCAGCAGGGCCACGAAAGCGGGCAGCACGAGGCGCATGGGCCAGATCCCTTTGCGGTTGCTGGGTCAGTCTGCCGCGCCAACGGACAGTTGGGAACCCCCCGGCCCGCACGCGTCCGTGAACGGGCACTGGATCGTTGCACGCTGGGGCTGTATCAGGCAGATTCATCCCTGTGTGCCCTTGCGGTCTGGCAGGCTGGCGCACAGGTGAAAGGCGTGACCGTGCTGAGTGAAGAGAAGTCGCTTCTGGCTGCGGAGCTGGCCCTTGGGCTTCTGACTCCGGAGGACCATGCCCGCGCCCTGCGCGCGGCAGAAGCGGATCCCGAGCTTCGGGAAGAACTGGCCCGCTGGCAGCACCGCCTTGTCCCCTATCTGGAACCCGCACCCGAAGTGTCACCCCCCGCCCGCAGCTTTGCCGCGATCGAGGCCCGGCTGTTCGAAGAGCCGAAACCGCAGAGCCTTTGGGCGCGGATCATGGCGCCCGAGCTTCGCGGCTGGCTCATGCTGGCGGTGCTGGCCAAGCTGGGGGTGCTGGTCCTGCTGGCTTACGCGCTGTTTTCGCCGTAGGCGCGGTCCTGACAGGGCAGACGGCCAAGCGCGGTCCAGATCGCCAGCGCCGTCACCAGCGTGGCAAGGAACACGACCACGACCATGTCCAGATGGCCGGAAAGCCCTTCCCGATAGGCATAAAGCCCGGTGGCGAGCAGGGGAATGTGCACCAGCAGGAAGCACATGAGCTGAAGCTTGAGGAGGTAAGATCTGGTCATTTTCATTATCAGACGTCTGGCTGAGGGTAGGTTAAAGCAGGGACACTCTGAACTTTACGCCTCAAAAGTCTGACAGGTTCCATTTGCCCGCGCAACGACTGCGGGCAAAAAATGACGCGCTTTCGCGTCATGTCAGTTCCGGTGTTGCAGCGAGGACGCGGCCTCAGACGTCCAGTTCTTCGACGAACCGTGCGTTTTCAGAGATATACTGGAACCGCAGCTCCGGCTTCTTGCCCATCAGCCGTTCCACCAGATCGCTGGTTTCGCCCGGCAGATCTTCGTCGATGGTGACCCGGATCAGCTTGCGGGTGGCGGGATCCATGGTGGTTTCCTTCAGATCCTTGGCGTCCATCTCGCCCAGACCCTTGAAGCGCTGCACGTCGATCTTGCCCTTGCCGCCCAGCCCCTTGGCCATCATCCGCTCTTTTTCCGCGTCATCGGCCACGTAAAGCCGCCGTGCGCCCTGCGTCAGCCGGTAGAGCGGCGGGCAGGCCAGATACAGATGCCCCTGATCGATCAGCGGCCGCATCTGGGTGAAGAAGAACGTCATCAGCAGCGAGGCGATATGCGCCCCGTCCACATCCGCGTCGGTCATGATGATGATCTTTTCATAGCGCAGATCATCCAGATTGAACTTCGTGCCCATGCCCACGCCAAGCGCCTCGCAGAGGTCGCTGATTTCGGCGTTGGACCCCAGCTTGGACGAGGCCGCGCCCAGCACGTTCAGGATCTTGCCCTTCAGCGGCAGCAGCGCCTGCGTTTCGCGGAAGCGCGCGCCCTTGGCCGACCCGCCCGCCGAATCGCCCTCGACGATGAACAGTTCGGTGCCCTCGCGGTTCTTCGCGGTGCAGTCGGTCAGCTTGCCCGGAAGCCGCAGCTTCTTGGTGGCGGATTTGCGCGCGGTTTCCTTTTCCTGACGGCGGCGCAGACGCTCTTCGGCGCGCAGCACGAGGAAATCGAGGATCGCGCCCGCCGATTTGGTGTCGGAGGCCAGCCAGTTGTCGAAATGGTCGCGCACGGCGCCTTCGACCAGACGGGCGGCTTCGGTCGTGGCCAGCCGGTCCTTGGTCTGGCCAACAAATTCCGGCTCCCGGATGAAGCACGACACCAGCGCGCAGCCGCCGGTCAGCAGATCCTCGCGGGTGATCTGCGCGGCCTTGCGGTTGCTGACCAGCTCGCCATAGGCGCGGATGCCCTTCAGGATCGCGGCCCAGAAGCCCGCTTCATGGGTGCCGCCCTCGGGGGTGGGGACCGTGTTGCAGTAGGACTGGATGAACCCGTCGCGCGAGGGCGTCCAGTTGATCGCCCATTCCACCTTGCCCGCCGCGTTGAATTTTTCGCGGAATTCCACCGTGCCCGCAAAGGGACGGTCGGCATAGGTGCGCGAGCCGCCCAGCGTTTCGGTCAGATAGTCGGACAGACCGCCGGGGAAGTGGAACGTGGCCTCGACCGGGGTTTCCTTGTCGTCGATGGCGGATTTCCAGCGGATTTCCACGCCCGAAAACAGATAGGCCTTGGAGCGGACCATTTTGAACAGCCGCGCGGGCCGGAACCGGTGTGCGCCAAAGATCTGCTCGTCGGCGTGGAAGGTCACCGTGGTGCCGCGCCGGTTCGGGGCGGCGCCGACCCGTTCCACCGGCCCCAGCGGATGCCCGCGCGAGAAGCGCTGTTCGAACAGTTCCTTGTTGCGCGCCACCTGCACCACCAGACTGTCGCTCAGCGCGTTGACCACGGAGGCGCCCACGCCATGCAGGCCGCCCGAGGTTTCATAAGCGTCGCCCGAAAACTTGCCGCCCGCGTGCAGGGTGCACAGGATCACCTCCAGCGCGGATTTGCCGGGAAATTTGGGATGCGGATCAATCGGAATGCCACGGCCATTGTCGCGCACCGTCAGCGCGTAATCGGCATGCAGCTCCACCTCGATGCGGGTGGCGTGACCCGCCACCGCCTCGTCCATGGAGTTGTCAAGAATTTCGGCCACCATGTGGTGCAGCGCCCGTTCGTCGGTGCCGCCGATATACATGCCGGGCCGCTTGCGCACCGGTTCCAGCCCCTCGAGCACCTCGATGGAGGAGGCGTCATAGGTTGGGCCTGCGGTTGCGGCAAGAAGATCATCGGCCATATGTGCTGCTCGTTCCCGGATTCTGATTGCGCCCGACTATGACAGAGCGGGCAGGCAGGGAAAAGCCCCGCCCCATGATACGGTGGGTCCGTCCCGGCGTCACGCCGGATCTTGGGGATCCTCCGGGCTGTCCGGAGACAGGGTCGACCAGTGTTCGCCCATGGCCACGATGCAGGAAGTGCCGGAGGCATAGGCGATGACCATGGTCCAGTCGCCCTGCGGGCCGGTCCACAGTTCCATCACCTGATCGGGGCCCTGCAGGCCGGTCGAGGTCAGCCGCGCGCCGAACTGTCGGCTGAGCCGGTCGGTCATGCGGGGCGCGGCGTCGCAGACCACCTCCGCGATGGGGGAGGCGGCGGGAGCCTGTGTCGCAAGCAGCAGGGGAATCACAAAAAGACCGCGCATACACAGGAGTGTAACAGCGGTGTGAAAAATCACCTAGCGCGGCGGCTGTGGCGCAAGAAAAAACGCCCGGCCCTTGGGGGGCCGGGCGCTACGGGCGTCGCTCGATCAGAAGCGGTAGTTCAGCGACACGTTCAGCTGCGTCGCGTCAAGCTCCAGATCGCTGTCGTCGAAGTCCTTGAACTCGTTGTAGGTCAGCTCGGTGCCCAAGGTCCAGTTGTCGGACACGAAGGTTTCAGTCCCGAGACCCACATAGTAGCCGTCGGAATCGCCTGCATCCAGCGTGCCGCCATCGGTGAAGGCCTTGGCATAGCCGCCGGTGCCGTAGATCAGCGTGTTGCCGGCATCATAACCGGCGCGGGCGCCAAGACGGAAGATGCCGTCCAGATCGCCGGCATTGCCCAGATCGGCGTCGGTGCGGTCATACTGCATGCCGGCACCGCCGACCCACGAGCCGAAGTCGTGGTCATAGTTCAGGCGGGCGCCATAGACGCCTTTCTCTTCGTATTCCTCGGAGGATTCATCGGTGTTGAACCCGCCATAGCCCAGCTGGATACCAGCCGAGGGACCGGTCCAGTCGCGGCCCAGCGGGGCGGCGGGAACGGGAGCCGGGGTTGCGATGACGGGCTCGACCGGAGTGGCCTCGAGGTTGCCAGCCAGAGCGGGCGCGGCAAAGCCGCCGATCAGCAGGGCGGGAAGGGCGATACGCGAGAATTTCATAGGTTCTGCTCCTTAGTTTATTTGTCTTCAGGCCCGTTTCGGGGCGTGTGACTGCGGTTGAAACCATATCGGGAGCGGGAATGATCCACACAACAGGGTCACGTCTTTGTGCTGTTGCGGAACCGTCACGAAAGCCGGGGGCAAAGGCCGCGACCGGCCAAAGCCCGCCACCAGTCCAAGCGGATCCGGCGGGATTTGGCTGCCCCGGATCCGCGCATGGAACCTGACGTCAGGGCAGGTGCCGCAGGGGCTGAAAGCGCGTACAGAGCGGGGTTCAGGTGGCCTTGGTCTGGTTCACGCGGGCCGACAGCGCGGCATGGCTTTCCACCCGTTCGGAGTAGCGGTCGACCAGGTGATCGCGGATGTCGCGGGTCAGCAGGGTGAAGCGCACCAGCTCCTCCATCACGTCGACGATGCGGTCGTAATAGGGGGAGGGTTTCATCCGGCCCTCGGCATCGAACTCGTCCCATGCCTTGGCGACGGAGGACTGGTTGGGGATGGTCAGAAGCCGCATCCAGCGCCCGAGGATCCGCAGCTGGTTCACGGTGTTGAACGACTGCGAGCCGCCGCAGACCTGCATCACCGCCAGCGTCTTGCCCTGCGTGGGCCGCACCCCGCCCAAGGACAGCGGGATCCAGTCGATCTGCGTCTTCATCAGCCCGGTCATGGCGCCGTGGCGTTCGGGGGAACACCACACCATGCCGTCGCACCATGTGGTCAGATCGCGCAGTTCGGCGACCTTGGGGTGGTCAGGCTCGGCGCTGTCGACCAGCGGCAGACCGGCAGGATCGTAAAGCCGCGGCTCCGCCCCCATGGCGCGCAGCAGCCGCGCGGCCTCTTCGGCGCAAAGCCGCGAATAGCTGCGGTCGCGCAGCGAGCCATAAAGCAGCAGGATGCGCGGCGGTTCGCTGCTGCGGTCGGGCGCAGCCAGATCGGCGGCGGCGGGGATGCGGAAACAGGCGGTGTCGATATTGGGCAGGTCGGTCATGGGCGGTGGCCTTCTTCGGTCAGGACCAGTTCCCCGTCTTCCTTGTAAAGCGGGCCGGGGGGCAGGGTGTCGAGCAGATCAAGCACGGTTTCCGACGGGCGGCACAGGCGCACGCCGCGCGGGCAGGCCACGATCGGACGGTTCACGAGGATGGGATGGGTCAGCATGGCGTCAAGCAGCGCGTCATCGCTCACCCCGTCCTCCAGCAGGCCCAGCTCTGCGGCGGGGGTGCCACGGCTGCGCAGCGCGTCGCGCGGGCGGAGACCTGCTGCGGCGAACAGCGCCAGAAGCTGCGGGCGGGTCCAGCCTTCGGTCAGGTAGTCGATCACCACGGGGTCGGTGCCGGAGCGGCGGATGAAGTCCAGCACGTTGCGCGACGTGCCGCAGGCGGGGTTGTGAAAGACGACGATCATGCGGGGGTTTCCGGGAAATGGCGGCGGGTGCGGTTGGCGAAGGCCACCAGCGACAGCATCACCGGCACCTCGACCAGCACGCCCACCACGGTGGCCAGCGCCGCGCCGGAGGACAGGCCGAAGAGGCTGATCGCCACCGCTACGGCAAGTTCGAAGAAGTTGGAGGTGCCGATCAGCGCGCAGGGGGCGGCGATGCGGTGCGGCACGCGCAGCAGATGCGCGGCACCATAGGCCAGCGCGAAGATGCCATAGCTCTGGATCAGGATCGGCACCGCGATCAGCGCGATGACCATGGGCCGGTCAAGGATCACCTGACCCTGCAGGCCGAACAGGATGGCGACGGTGGCGATCAGCCCGATGATCGACAGCGGCTTGGCCTGCGCGGCAAAGCGGGCGATGCGCTCGGGGCTGCGCAGCGCGCGGCGGGTCAGCAGCCCGGCCCCCAGCGGCAGCACCACATAAAGCAGCGTCGCCAGCACCAGCGTTTCCCACGGCACCACGATGTCGGTGACCCCCAGAAGCAGCGCCACGATGGGGGCGAAAAGCACGACCATCACCAGATCGTTGACCGACACCTGCACCAGCGTATAGGTCGCGTCGCCCCGGGTCAGCTGCGACCAGACGAAGACCATGGCGGTGCAGGGCGCGGCGCCCAGCAGGATCAGCCCGGCAGTGTATTGCGCCGCATCCTCGGGCGCGATCCACGGCGCGAACACGTAGTCAAAGAACAGCACCGCCAGCAGCGCCATGGTGAAGGGCTTCACCAGCCAGTTGACCGCCAGCGTCACCATCAGCCCGCGCGGCTGCCGCGCCACATTGGCGACGGCGCCCAGATCGACGCTGACCATCATGGGAAACACCATGGCCCAGATCAGCACCGCGACCACAAGGTTGATGGAGGCGACCTCGGCACTGGCGATGGCGGTGACAAGGCCGGGGGCCAGCGTGCCAAGCGCAAGCCCGGCCAGCATCGCCAGCGCCACCCACAGGCTCAGAAGGCGTTCGAAAAGCCCAAGCGGCTGCGGGGCAGGGTCGGTGGCAGAATGGGTCATAAAATCCTCTAAACGTCAGCAGGGGCAGGACAGCTGGTCCAGCATGGGTTGGCACTGTTCTGGCCTGCCGCCGCAACAGTCCTGTATCAGGAAGCCGAGAAGATCGCGCATCTGCTCCATCCGGGCGAAATAGCGGATCGACCGGCCCTCGCGGGCAGAGCGCACCAGCCCGGCGGCGGCCAGAATGGTCAGGTTGTTGGACAGGGTGTTGGCGCGGATCTGCAGCGCCTCGGCGATCTCTCCCGCCGCCATGCCCTCGGGGCCCGCGCGGACCAGCAGGCGGAACGTGTCGAGCCGCAGGTCATGGGCAAGGGCGGAGAGGGAGTCGAGCGCGTCTGTCTTTTCCATGTTTCATGTAATAATGAAATGATGGCGCGCCTGCAAGTCCCGCTCCGCGTGGTGCGACCGATGCGCTCAGGGGCTTCCGCGCTGCGCGGGTCCGGCGCTACAAGAGCGCATGATCCGACGCAGCCGCCAAAGTCTTGTGCTGATCTCGGCCGTGCTGCTGCTGGCGCTGGCCAGCATCGGCTTTGCCGCGCGCATGGCGCCCGAAGCGGCTTCGGCGCAGGGCGAGCTGGGGGCTTACCTCGCCATGGGGGGCAGTCTGGAGGATCTCTGCGCCGACGGGCTGCCCGGTCATGACCATGACTGCCCGCTCTGCCGCCTGCTGTCCGATCCGCCCGACATGGCGCCGCCCGTCCTTGCGCAGCGGCTGCGCTGCGCCTTCGGGGCGGTGCCGCTGGCCGATCTGCGCCTGTCGCCGCGCCGGGGCAATCCGCATGTGGCGCCGCGCGCGCCTCCGGCTCTGGTCTGATCCCGTGGCGCCGGGTGCGGCGCCTGACCAGACCTTTGCGCAGGCCGCTTTGCGTCCGCGCGCCTTTTCCGGAGAAAGACCATGCTGAAAACCACGCTTTGCGTGCTGGCGCTCTGCGCCGCCCCCCTTGTCGCCGCCGCCCAGCACAGCGGCGATGCCTTGCCCAGCCCGACAGGATCGAGCCAGAGCTTGGGCGATCTGGTGCTGACGGACGGGTTTTCCCGCGCCACCCTGCCCAATGCCCCCGTGGCGGGCGGCTTTGTGACCATCACCAATACCGGCAGTGCCGATGACCGGCTGATCGCCGCGCGTTCGGACGTGGCCGGGCATGTGGAGGTGCACGAGATGGCGATGGAGGGGCAGGTGATGCGGATGCGCGGCCTGCCAGAGGGCCTGCCGATCCCGGCGGGGGAAACGGTGACGCTGAAACCCGGCGGCTATCACCTGATGCTCATGGATCTGCGCCAGCCCCTGACCGAAGGCGAAACCGTCTCTGTCACGCTGACCTTCGAACGCGCCGGCACGGTCGAGATGCCGCTGGTCATCGGGGCGTCCAACGCCACCGCCGTGGCGGGGCAGTCTGCCGGGCAGTCCGGCCATGACGGCATGGATCACGGGGCGATGGACCATGGAAAGTAACCCCCGCCGCCGCATCACCCTGCTGCGCGTCGCGCTGTGGGGGCTGGTCCTGCTGGCGCTGCTGGCGCTCCTGTGGGTCCGCGTCATCGCCCCGCGGCTGACGCAGGATCTGACCGACACGCTGGGGCAGGGCAGCTATCAGCTGACCGCCACCGATGGCACCACCTTCACCGAGGACACGCTGCGCGGCGCGCCCTCTGCGGTGTTTTTCGGCTTCACCCATTGCCCCGAGGTCTGCCCGACCACGCTGGGCGACATCGCCACATGGCAGGAGGGGCTGCAGGCCGAAGGGCGCGACCTGCGGGTGTTCTTTGCCACGGTCGATCCCGAACGCGACACGCCGGAGCTGCTGGGCAAGTATGTGTCCTGGGTGCCGGGCGTCACCGGGCTTTCGGGCGATCCGGCAGAGGTGAAAAAGGCCATCGAGGCGTTCCGTATCTTCGCCGCCAAGGTGCCGATGGAGGGCGGTGGCTACACCATGGATCATTCCGCCATGGTGCTGCTGTTCGACGCGCGGGGCCGCTATGCGGGCTTCATCTCCTATCAGGAGGAGTATGACCGTGCGATGGACAAGCTGCGCGGGCTGACTGGCGCCTGAGCCTGACCGGCGGGGAGTCGCCGTGTGATCGGCGGCCCCTTGCCGGGCGCGGTGCGGCGGGCCACTCTGCGCCAAAGCCAGACAAAAGGCAGAGGCAGGCAGATGACCCTTTCAAGACGATCCCTGATGTGGAGCGGTGGCGCGCTGGCGCTGCTGGCGGGCTGTGGCGGCGGCATGGCGCCCATGGGCGGCGGTATGGCGCCGGTCGATGATCCGGGCCTGCGCCCGCAGCCCAATGCGGGCTGGGATGCGTGGGTTGCAGGGTTCCGCGGGCGCGCGCAGCAGGCGGGCATTTCGCCCGGCACCTTCGATGCGGGCTTCCGCGCAGCGGGGTTCCTGCCCGGTGTGGTCGACCGCGACCGCAACCAGACCGAATTCACCCGCACGCTGGAAGATTACCTTGCCATCACCGCCTCTGAAACCAAGGTGCGCGAGGGAAGGGCGAAGCTGGGCCAGTATCTGGCGCTGCTGCAGGAGATCGAAGGCCGCTATGGCGTGCCGCCGCAGGTCGTGGCGGCAGTCTGGGGCATGGAAAGCAATTACGGCAGCCGCCGGGGCGACATTCCGGTGCTGTCGGCCACCTCGACGCTGGCTTATGACGGGCGGCGGGGCGCGTTTTTCGAGGCGCAGGCGCTGTCGGCGCTGCGCATTCTGGAACGGGGCGACGTGACGCCCGCGCGGCTGGTGGGCAGCTGGGCCGGGGCCATGGGCCACACGCAGTTCATCCCCACCACCTATCAGGATTTTGCCGTGGATTTCCGGGGCGACGGGCGGCGCGACATCTGGTCGGAAGATCCGACCGACGGTCTGGCCTCCACCGCCAATTATCTGGCGAAAAGCGGCTGGCGGCGCGGCGAGCCCTGGGGGCTGGAAGTGGTGCTGCCTGCGGGCTTCGACACCGGGCTGGCGGGACGCGGCAGCACGCGGGGCGACTGGGCCGCGCTGGGCGTCCGCGCCGCCTCGGGCGGGGCGCTGCCGGGGGGCGCGTCGTCGCTGATCCTGCCTGCGGGGCCGACCGGCCCGGCCTTTCTGGTCTATCGCAATTTCGGCGTCATCCTGCGTTACAACAATGCCGAGAAATACGGCATCGGCGTCGGGCATCTGTCGGACCGGCTGCTGGGGGCGGGGCCGCTGCGCGGCAGCTTCCCGCCCGACCGCTTCGGCCTGACGCTGGAGGAGCGCAAGGCGCTGCAGGCCCGGCTTAACGCGGGCGGATTCGAGGCGGGCACGCCCGATGGCGTGCTGGGCTCGCGCACCACGGCGGCCATCGAGGCCTATCAGGCGCAGGCCGGGCTCACGGTGACCGGAGAGCCGTCGCCCGCGCTGCTGGCGCGGCTCGGCGGGCGCTGAGCGGCGGGCAGGGGAGGGGGCGCTGCCCCCTCTTGGCCTGCGGCCAATTCACCCCCGGAGTTTAGGGGCAAGATGAAGGGGCGCGCCGCCGGTCAGTGTGGCGGCAGCGTGTGGCGGCGGCGCACCGTCTGCGGGCGCCCGGTCAGGCCGAGCCGCGCGTCGTTGCGCGCCTGCCGCGACACCACCCGGCCCTTGGAGATCACGCAGAGCCGGTCGGGACGCAGCCGCAGCGCCTCGACGGCATCGCCCGCATCCAGCACCACCAGCGAGGCGCGCCTGCCCGGTGCCAGCCCGTAGTCCGGCAGGCCAAGGATGGCGGCATTGTCTTCGGTCACCATGGTGAAGCAGCGCGCCATGTCCTGCGGCGAGGTCATCTGCGCCACATGCAGCCCCATGAAGGCCACGTCCAGCATGTCGCCGGTGCCCAGCGAATACCACGGGTCGCGCACGCAGTCCTGCCCCCAACCGACGCGGATGCCCTGCGCCTGCATCTCGCGCACCCGGGTCAGGCCGCGCCGCTTGGGGTAGCTGTCATGCCGCCCCTGCAGCACGATGTTGATGAGCGGGTTGGGGATGGCGGCGATCTGCGCCTCGGCGATCAGCGGCAGCAGTTTCGAGACATAGTAATTGTCCATGGAATGCATGGAGGTCAGGTGGCTGGCCGCCACCCGCCCGTGCAGGCCAAGCCGCTGCACCTCATAGGCCAGCGTTTCGATATGGCGCGACAGCGGGTCGTCGGTTTCGTCGCAATGGATGTCCACCGGCAGGCCGCGGTCGGCGGCGATCTCGCAGAGCTGGGTCAGCGAGGCCGCGCCCTGTTCCATGCTGCGTTCGAAATGCGGGATGCCGCCCACCACGTCCACGCCCATGTCCAGCGCGCGCAGCAGGTTCTGCCGCCCGGTGGGGCTGCGCAGGAAGCCGTCCTGCGGAAAGGCCACCAGCTGCAGGTCGAGATAGGGTTTCACCCGCTCGCGCACCTCCAGCATGGCGGTGACGGTGTTCAGATGGTCCGGCGTGGTGTCCACATGGGTGCGGATCGCCAGCAGGCCCAGCGACACGGCCCAGTCGCAATAGGTCAGGGCGCGGTCCACCATCTCGTCGACCGTGGCCTGATCGCGCAGTTCGCCCCAGAGGCTGATGCCTTCGAGCAGCGTGCCCGAGGCGTTGATGCGCGGCGTGCCGTAGCTGAGCGTCGCATCCATGTGGAAATGCGGATCGACAAAAGGCGGGCTGACCAGATCGCCCTGCGCGTCGATCACCTCGCCCGCGTCGCTGCCGGAAAGGTCGCCCATGGCGGCGATGCGGTCGCCGGTGATGCCGATGTCCAGCACGCGGCCATCGGGCAGGGTGCCGCCCGTCACAAGAAGGTCAAAGCTGGCCATCAGCGCTCTCCACGGTTGAAAGGGGTCATCAGGGCGGCGGGAATCTCGGCCCGGCGCGACATCAGGATCAGCGCGAGGATCGACAGCAGATAAGGCACCATCAGGAACACCTGATAGGGCACCACCTGTCCCAGCGGCGTCTGCTGCATGCGGATCTGCAGCGCGTCGAAGCCAGCAAACAGCAGCGCCCCCAGCAGCGCCTTGCCCGGGCGCCACGCGCCGAACACCACCAGCGCGATGCAGATCCAGCCGCGACCGTTCACCATTTCGAAGAAGAAGCTGGAAAAGGCCGACATGGTCAGGAAGGCGCCGCCCACGGCCATCAGCCCGGATCCGACGATCACCGCCCCCATGCGCAGCCCGGTCACCGACAGGCCCTGCGCCGCCACCGCCTGCGGGTTTTCCCCCGCCGCGCGCAGCGCCAGCCCCAGCGGCGTGCGGTAGAGCACGAAGGCCACCATCCCGGCCAGCCCAAAGCCTGCCCATGTCAGCGCGGTCTGGGAAAACAGCGCCTCGCCCAGCCATGGCAGATCCGACAGGCCCGGGATGTGCAGCGGCGCAAAGGGCTCGATCCGGGGTGGGCTCGTGACCTCGGGCAGGGCCAGACGGTAGGCGAAGGAGGCGGTGGCGGTGGCCAGCAGCGTGATGCCCAGCCCCACCACATGCTGCGACAGGCCGAAGGGCACGGTCAGCGTGGCATGCAGCGCGCCAAAGGCCATGCCCGCCAGCAGCGCCACGCCCACCCCCGGCCACAGGCCCAGCCCGGCATAGACCGCGATCCAGCCGGTAAAGGCGCCGATCACCATGATCCCCTCGATCCCGAGGTTCAGCACGCCCGCGCGTTCGCAGATCAGCTCGCCCATGGTGGCAAAGATCAGCGGCGAGGCGATGCGCAGCACGGCGGCCCAGAAGCTGGCCTGCATCAGGATGTCGAAAAGCTCGGTCATCCGCGCACCACCCGCATCCGTGTCAGCAGCAGCGCCAGCACCATGAACAGCAGCGCCGTGGCCAGCAGCATGTCGGCGATATAGGTGGGCACCCCCGCCGCGCGCGACATGCTGTCGGCGCCCACGAAGATGCCCGCGACGAACAGCGCCGACACCACCACGCCCAAGGGATGCAGCAGCGCCAGCATGGCGACGATGATGCCGGTATAGCCAAAGCCGGGCGACAGGTCGGCGGTCAGGTTGCCCTTCAGCCCCGCCACCTCGGAAAAGCCCGCAAGGGCGGCAAGCCCGCCCGAGATCAGCGCCGTCTTGACCAGCACCCGGCCCACCGGGATGCCTGCAAACCGCGCCGCCTGCGGGCTGAGCCCCACGGCGCGGATTTCGTATCCCAGCGTGGTGCGGGTCTGCATCAGCCAGATCCCCGCCGCACAGATCAGCGCCAGCGCGAAGCCCCAGTGCAGCCGCAGCCCCTCGGCCAGCCGGGGCAGGCGCGCGTCGCGGGGCAGGGCCGGGGATTTGGGCCAGCCCATGCCCATCGGATCCTTCAGCGGCCCCTCCAGCAGGTAAGAGATCAGCAGCGCCATGATGAAATTCAGCAGCAGCGTGGTCACCACCTCGTCCACGCCCATCCGGGTCTTGAGCAGCACCGGCCCCAGCAGCACCAGCGCCCCGGCCAGCACCGCCGCCCCCGCCATCAGCGGCAGCGCCAGCGGGCCGGGCAGGCCCGCCTGCGTGCCCACCACCACGGTCAGCAGCGCGCCCGCGTAAAGCTGCGCCTCGGCGCCGATGTTCCAAAGCTTGGCGCGGAAGGCCACCGCCACCGCCAGCCCGGTAAAGATCAGCGGCGTCGCGCGGTTCAGCGTTTCCAGCGCCGCGAACTTGCTGCCGACGGCGCCCTGCAGGATCAGCCCCAGCGTGGCCAAGGGATCGGCCCCCGCCAGCATCGCCAGCGCCGAGGCGACCAGCACCGTGGCGGCAAGCGCCAGCGCGGGCAGGCCCAGCCTGCGCGCCAGCGAGGGCGCGGCGATGGGTTCAAGCCGCATGATCGACCCCTGCGCCCGCCATCCATTGCCCCAGTTCGGCGGGTGTCTTGCTGCCGCGGGGAAATTCCGGCGAAAGCCGCCCGTCGCAGATCACCCGCACCACATCCGACAGCGTCAGCACCTCGTCCAGATCCTCCGAAATCAGCAGCACCGCCGCGCCCGCGTCCCGCGCCGCGATCAGCCGGTCCTGCACATAGGTCACCGCGCCGATGTCGAGCCCGCGCACCGGCTGGTTGGCAAGGATCACCACGGGGCCCGCCTCCAGCACGCGGCCAAGGATCAGCTTCTGCATGTTGCCGCCTGACAGCAGGCGGATGCGCGCCTCGGGTCCGGGGCAGCGGATGTCGTAGGCCTCGATCAGATCCTGCGCCGCGCGGCGGGCGGCGCGCCAGTCCATTAGGCCGCGCCGCGCCACGGGCGGGCGGGCATAGGTTTCCAGCACGGCGTTTTCGGTCAGGGTGAAATCCGCGATGGTGCCGGTCCTGTGCCGGTCCTCGGGGATGCGCCCGATCCCGGCGGCCAGCGCCGCGCGCGGCGACCACTGGCGCACCGGCACGCCGTCCAGTTCCATCCGGCCCGCCTGCGGCGCCTCCAGCCCCGAGAGCAGATCGGCCAGCGCGCCCTGACCGTTGCCCGACACGCCCGCAAGGCCAAGGATCTGCCCCGCCCGCAGATCCAGATCGATGCCGCGCAGCCCGGGGCGGGTGCCCTGCGGCGGTGTCACCACGCCCGCCAGCCGCAGCCGCACCGCGCCGGGGCGCGCCGGGCTGGGCGCGGGCGGGGTGATCTCTGCCCCCACCATCATTTCGGCCAGCGCCTCGCGGCTGGTATCGGCTGTCGCCACCTCTCCGGCCAGCCGGCCATGGCGCAGCACCAGCACGCGCTGCGAGGCTGCCATGACCTCGTGCAGCTTGTGGCTGATGAAGATCACCGACAGCCCCTGCGCCACCATCCGGCGCAGCGTGTCGAACAGCGCCTCGCTTTCCTGCGGGGTCAGCACCGCCGTCGGCTCGTCAAGGATCAGGATCCGCGCCTCGCGATACAGCGCCTTGAGGATCTCGACCCGCTGGCGTTCGCCCACCGACAGCGCGCCCACCCGCGCGTCGGGATCGACCGCCAGCCCGAATTCCCGCGACAGCTGCGCCACCCGCCGCCGCGCCGCGCCGCGGCCCAGCGACAGCCGCCACAGCGGTTCGGTGCCCAGCAGGATGTTGTCCAGCACGGTCAGGTTGTCGGCCAGCGTAAAATGCTGATGCACCATGCCCACGCCCGCGCGCAGCGCCGCGCCCGGCAGGCCGGGGGGCAGCTTCTGGCCGAACACCTCCACCTCGCCCTCATCGGCGGTGTAATGGCCAAAGAGGATGTTCATCAGCGTGGTCTTGCCCGCGCCATTCTCCCCCAGCAGCGCCACGACCTCGCCGCGCCGCAGCGCAAGGCTGATGCCGTCATTGGCCAGCAGGGCGCCGAACCGCTTGGTGATGTTGGTCAGGCGCAGGACAATGTCCTGCGCCCCATGGTCTTGCGTCATCAGGAAGAGGTCGGCTCTGTATCGTTGATCTCGACGGTAAAGCTGCCATCCCGGATCGCCGCCTCGCGCGTGGCCACCAGATCCAGCGCCGCCTGCTGCACCTTGCCTTCGAACCTGCCCAGCGGGGCCAGCGAACAGCCCCCCTCCTTCATGAAGGAATAGATGCCGTAATCCTCTGCCGCGAAGCTGCCCGAGGCCACCTTGGCCAGCGCCGCCTGCAGGGTCGGCTCGAAATGCCACAGCGCCGAGGCGACCACGGTGTCGGGGTAATCCGCCTGCGTATCGATCACGTTGCCGATGGCCAGCACGCCGCGTTCCTGCGCCGCATCCGACACGCCGAAGCGTTCGGCATAAAGCAGGTCGGCGCCGCCTTCGATCATGGCAAAGGCGGTTTCCTTGGCCTTGGGCGGATCGAACCACGACCCGATGAAGCTCACCTGAAACGCCGCCTCGGGCTTGCTCTCGCGCACCCCGGCCATGAAGGCATGCATCAGCCGGTTGACCTCGGGGATGGGAAAGCCGCCCACCATGCCGATGGTGCCGGTCTCGCTCATGGCGCCCGCGATGATGCCGGAAAGGTAAGAGGCGTCCTGAATGTAATTGTCGAAGACGCCCAGATTCGGATAGGCCGGATCCGGCGGAAAGCTGGAGCCCAGCAGGAAGGCGGTGTCGGGATAATCCAGCACCACCTCGCGCGCCTCCTGCTCCACGCCAAAGATCTCGCCCACGATCAGCTGCGCGCCGCTTTCGGCATATTCGCGCATCACGCGGGGGTAATCGGTATTGGCGGTGTTCTCGGTGAAGCTGTACTCGATCTGCCCCGCCGCCTTGGCGGCTTCGGCGGCCAGATGGATGCGGCTCACCCATTGCTGTTCCACCGGCACCGTATAGATGCCTGCCACCCGCACCGGGGCCTGCGCCTGCAGCCGCGTCGGCAGACCGCCAAACGCCGCCAGCGCCGCCACCCCGCCCGTGCCCATCAGCATCCGCCGCCGGGTAAGCCCCGGACCGCCGCGTGTCCATGTCGTCATGATCAGACCCATCCCTGTTATGTCTGGCCGGTTTTTGACCATGCGGTAAGGAAGGGCGCGAGTCGCGGCAATCCCATTGGGCCGGTCTGCGGCAGAATTCGCCTGTTTGCCCGGCATTGCCAAGGGTTTTGCCGAAATAAATGGCGCAGGCTTCTTCTGACCGCAAATATCCCGGGGGAGTCCGCGCCCGCGCGGACGGGGGCAGCGCCCCCGCCTTGCGGCGTCCTCCGCAGTTGGAAAGGCCCCGCCTCGCCTCTGCGGCTCAGACCAGCGCGATCACCGATTTGTCGATGGCCAGCATGTAGCCGCGGCGGGTGATGTTCTTGACCAGCAGTTCGCTGACGATCTGGTTGCCCAGCCCGTCGCGCAGCCGCTTGATGCGGGTGGCGCCTGCGGCCTCGTCGCAGTCGGCGGCATCGCGCCCGGAAATCACCGCCTCGATCTGCGCGCCGGTCATCATCTCGTCATCCATGCGCGCCTCGGCCAGAACGGTCAGCGTCTCGATCATCGCCTCGGTCAGCTTGAAACCCATGGTGTTGAGATAGACCATGTTCTCCTCGCGCGAGATCAGCAGCGAATTGACCTGAATCCCGGCGCGTTCGATCTGCGCCATGCGCCGGTTCAGCGTCACCAGCATGACCAGAAACACCAGCGCCGCCACCAGCAGCGCCGTGGCAAAGACCAGCAGCACGAAGATCACCACCCGGTAGCTGACCAGAACCTCGGAAAAGGCGGTGCCCGACTGCGCGAGAATCTCCAGCAGCCGGACCTCGGAGGGCGCGGTCAGCGTGTCATTCTCGACAAAGATCCGCTCCACCCGCGCGTTGAAGGCATTGCCATCGGGCAGGGTCAGCAGCAGCCCGGCCCCGGCAGCCATCAGCAGTGCCACGATGGCCGCGATCCCGAAGACCACGATCCGGGTTCCGGCGCGGCGCGCCTCAGTAGCGGAGATAGAAGTCACCGGCATTCGCCTTCTTCTCGGCAGAAGGTTCCTCTGCCGACAGATGCACCACGTTCAGCAGCGTCCAGCCGTTGCGGTCCAGCCGGATCTCCATCTGGGCGGCGGCGGCATTGGCGGGCGGGCAGGCCGCCCCGGGCAGGGTCGAGATGCCGTAATGCAGGCGCAGCGGGTTGTCCTGCTTGGCCTTGTATTCGACAAAACAGGCCGCCTGTGCCGCCGAAGCGGGCAGGACGGTCAGCAGGAAAAGCGCGCAGGCCATGGGTTTCATGCCGCGACACTGATCGCGCGGCCCGCACAAATCAATAGCGAAGCCCGGACAGGGCGCGGTTATCCGATAACACTTTGGGGATATTGCCCGTTTTCACGAGCTGGCCAAGGCTCGGGCTGGGTGCGGTCCTGCCGCACGATCCCCTTTCAAGGAGCTTTCCCATGTCCCGAACCTTCATCTCTGTCGTTCTTGCCACGGCGCTGTCGCTGGCCGTGGCGCTGCCCGCCCCGGTCCGCGCCGACGAACAGGACATCGCCCGCGCCGTGGGCGTGGCCGCCACGCTTTTTGTGCTGGGCAAGGCGATCCAGAACGCGCGTGACAAGGACGACGACAAAGACCGCAAGGACCGGCACGACGGCTGGCAGGACCGCGCGCCGCATCCCCACGGATCCGCCGCACCGCATCTGCCGCGCCCGTGGCAGCCGCATCTGGACGACCGCCACAAGCCGCTTCCCCGGGTGATCGGGCGCCCGCACGCGCCGCAGCCCGCCGCCCGCCACCTGCTGCCGCGCGCCTGCCTGCTGGCGGTGTCGGGCGCGCGCACGGATCACGTTCTGGCCGAAGGCTGCCTGCGCCAGCACGGCATCCGCCTGAACAGCCTGCCCGACCGCTGCCGGATGCAGGTCGCCACCTCGCGCGGGCGCGCCACCGCCTTTTCCGAACGCTGCCTTGCCGGACAGGGCTACCGCGTGGCGGCGGGCCCGCGACGCTGATCGGCAGCCCTGCCGCCGCCCCGCGCGACAGAACAGCCGACCGCGCGCCGCTGAGGCTCGGCAAACCAGACGCGGCGGCGGCACCCGGATGCCCGCCGCGGCGTGTGTGGCGGCCTCGGATGCCTCCGGCGGGGATATTTGGGGCCGCTGGAAGCGCGGACGTGGTTTCCATTGGCTTTAAATATCCCGGGGGGCCGCGCGGCAGCGCGGTGGGGGCAGCGCCCCCTCGGCCCCACCATCCGCGCGCGCGCCCCGTATGGACAGGGACGCGTGCGCAGCCTATGTCAGCCCATCATGGCACAGACAAAGTCCGACCCGAATTACAAGATCATCGCCGAGAACCGGCGGGCGCGTTTCGATTATGCCATCGAGGACGATCTCGAATGCGGCATCATGCTGACCGGGTCCGAGGTGAAGAGCCTGCGCGAGAACTCCGCCAATGTGGCCGAGAGCTATGCGGCGGTGGAGGAGAGCGAGCTTTGGCTGGTGAACTCCTATATCGCTCCCTATACCCGGGCGATGTTCCCGCATGAGGAACGGCGGCGGCGCAAGCTGCTGGTGTCCAAGAAGGATCTGTCGCGGCTCTGGAACGAGACCCAGCGCAAGGGCATGACGCTTGTCCCGCTGGTCATGTATTTCAACCACAAGGGCATCGTGAAGCTGAAGATCGGCATCGCGCGCGGCAAGAAGAACCACGACAAGCGCGAGACCGAGGCCAAGCGCGACTGGAACCGCCAGAAGCAGCGCCTGCTCAAGCAGGGCGGCTGACCGGCGGAGAATTGCCACAGATCCGGTCAGCTTTCTGCGGCGGGGATTGTCTTTCCTGTTGGAAGGAATAAGCAGCGCCCGACCGCGGCTGCCGCGGGATTTCTGCGTGATCGGGGGATTTACGCATGTTTTTCGGGATGATCGTCGGCGCGGTGTCCATCGTGCTGTGCGGA
The DNA here is from genome assembly GCF_035481585.1 of Salipiger marinus. Taxonomy (NCBI): domain Bacteria; kingdom Pseudomonadati; phylum Pseudomonadota; class Alphaproteobacteria; order Rhodobacterales; family Roseobacteraceae; genus Salipiger; species Salipiger marinus. The sequence continues at coordinate 43,754 of NZ_JAYKSL010000021.1, forward strand.
CCATTGTGGCCGCGGCTCAGTCAGGGCCGCACCGTCGATGCCATGTCGGGCACCGTGGGCGGGGGTCTTGGCGGGCTTTGCGCGCTGCTGATCGGCTCGGGCGAGGCGGGGGTGGCCGCCGAGGCACTGGGCGGGCTTGCCGGGGGCGGGCTGGGGCTTCTGCTGGTGGGCATCATCGCCCAGTCCTCGGCGGAGTGAGCGGCGGCGCCCTTGTCAGCGCGGGGTTCCCCGACTAGAGACAGGGCGATGCCGACTGCCCGGGGGGAGCTCATGGCCCTTGACGATCCCAAGACGCTGGTTTCGACCAACTGGCTGGCGCAGCACCTGAAGGATCCCGATCTGCGGGTTCTGGACGCCAGCTGGTATATGCCCGGATCGGGTCGCGATCCGAATGCCGAATATGACGCCGCCCATATCCCCGGCGCGCGGTTCTTCGACATTGACGAGATTTCCGACCTGCGCTCGGACCTGCCGCATATGGTGCCGCCGGTGGACAAGTTCATGTCCCGGATGCGCGCCATGGGGGTGGGTGACGGCCATCAGGTGGTGGTCTATGACGGCGCGGGGCTGTTTTCCGCCGCGCGCGTCTGGTGGCTGTTCAAGCTGATGGGGCAGGATGACGTGGCCGTGCTGGATGGCGGCTTACCCAAATGGCAGGCCGAGGGCCGCGAGGTCGAGGACATGCCGCCCGTCATCCGTGACCGGCACATGATGGTGCGCCGCCAGAACCATCTGGTGAAGGATGTCACGCAGGTTTCTGCCGCCTCCAAGCTGCGCGATCACGAGATCATCGACGCCCGCGCGGCACCGCGGTTTCGCGGCGAGGTGCCGGAGCCGCGGCCCGGCCTGCGGTCGGGGCATATTCCCGGCGCGCGCAACGTGCCCTTTGCCACGCTGCTGGCTCCGGATGGCACGCTGAAGCCGCCGCAAGCCCTGCGCGAGGTGTTTCTGGCCGCAGGGGTGGACCTGTCGAAGCCGGCGATTACCTCCTGCGGGTCCGGCGTGACCGCCGCCATTCTGAACCTTGCCCTGACCCGCATGGGCAAAAGCGACCATTCCCTGTATGACGGGTCGTGGAGCGAGTGGGGGCAATTCCCCACGCTGCCCGTCGCCACCGGAGAGGACTGATGTTCGAGACCCTCAAGGAACAACCCGCCGACAAGATCCTGATGCTGATGCAGGCCTACCGCGAAGACCCGCGCGAGCAGAAGATCGACCTTGGCGTCGGCGTCTACAAGGATGCCAGCGGCAACACGCCGGTGATGCGCGCCATCAAGGCCGCCGAAAAGCAGCTGTGGGAGCGTGAGACCACCAAGACCTATACCGGGCTTGCGGGCGATCCGGTCTTTGCCGATGCCATGGTGGATCTGGTGCTGGGCGATGCCGTGCCGCGTGAAAACGTGGCCGCCGCCGCCACCCCCGGGGGCACCGGCGCGGTGCGTCAGGGGTTCGACATGATCCGCATGGCGAACCGCAAGGCGCGGATTTTTGTCTCTGACCCGACATGGCCGAACCATCTGTCCATCCTCAAGCACATGGACATGGAGGTGGTGACCTACCGCTATTTCGACGCCGAGACGCGGGGCGTGGATTTTGTCGGCATGATCGCGGATCTGCATCAGGTGCTGCCGGGCGACGTTGTGCTGCTGCATGGCTGCTGCCACAACCCCACCGGCGCCAACCTGAACATTTCGCAGTGGAAGGCCGTGGCGGATCTGCTTCTTGAAAAAGAAGGCACGCCGATGATCGACATCGCCTATCAGGGCTTTGGCGACGGGCTGGATGCGGATGCGGCGGGCGTGCGGCTGATGGCGTCGAAGATGCCGGAATGCCTGATCGCGGCCTCCTGCTCCAAGAATTTTGGCATCTATCGCGAACGCACCGGCCTGCTGATGGCGGTCAGCCGGGATGCGGGGGCGAAGAAGCTCAACCAAGGCACGCTCAACTACCTGAACCGGCAGAATTTCTCGTTCCCGCCGGATCATGGCGCGCGGCTGGTTGGCATGGTGCTGACCGATCCCGAGCTGCGGGCCGACTGGATGGCGGAACTGGAAGAGGTGCGGCTGTCGATGCTGGGCCTGCGCGAACAGCTGGCCTCGGAACTGCAGCGTCTGTCCGGGTCGGACCGCTTCGGCTTTCTGGCGCAGCATCGCGGCATGTTCTCGCGGCTGGGGGCCACGCCCGAACAGGTGGAGACGCTGCGCAGCAAGCACGGCATCTACATGGTCGGTGATTCGCGGCTGAACATTGCCGGGCTGAACAGCGCCACCGTGCCGGTTCTGGCCGAAGCCATCGTGAAATCGGGCATCTGAGCCTGAAAGGGGGCGGGACGCCCGCCCCCTGACCCCTAGCCATGTTCGGCCAGACTGTCCTGAGGGGCCTCGTCGCGGTCGAACATGCCGTAATCCCGCAGCACATGGCAGACCTTTAGCCGGTAATCGCTGAACACGCCCTCGCGCCCGCGCCGCTGCGCGCCCCGGTGACCGGAAAGCGCGCGCCAGCGGTCCACGGCGGCCTCATCCTCGAAAAAGCTGATGGACAGCAGCTTGCCGGGGTTGGTCAGGCTTTCGAACCGTTCCACGGAAATGAAGCCTTCGACCTGTTCCACCATGGGGCGCATGGTGGCGGCAATGTCGAGATATTCGTCCCGGCGCCCCTCGGCGGGGATGACTTCGAAGATGATGGCGATCATGGCTGGCTCCTCCGTTCCGGGCAGCATGGCGGGAATGCCGCGCTTTGCAAGCCGCCGCTGCTACGGATTTACACGGGCGCCGCACGCGCCTATGTGCGGGGCAGCAGCGGAGAATGGCATGACGCAGAACAGGCAGAGCCGACGGGGCGTGGTCTATGTGGCTTGGGGCCGCGACCATGTTGACGTGGCACGCCGGTCTGCGGCCAGCGTGAAACGGTCCAACCCCGGACTGGGCACCGCGATCTGGTGCAAGCCCGGCGATGACGTCAGCGGATTCGATCAGGCGCTGTATATCCCCGAGGGGCTGAAACGGCCCAAGGTCAATGTGCTGGGCGAAAGCCCGTTCGAGGAAACGCTGTTTCTGGACAATGACACGCTGGTGCGCGCCGATCTGTCCTCGCTCTTCGATCTGCTCGACAAATACGAGATGTGCGGCGCGCAGGTGATCCTGTGGCACCGCCCGCGCCATCTGAAGAAGATCGCGCTGGACCTGCCCGAGACCTTCCCCGAGATCAACACCGGCGTGCTGCTGTATCGCAAGACGCCCGCCGTGCTGGACTTCTTCCGCGACTGGGCCGAAACCTTTGCCGTCTCCGGCATGGGGATCGACCAGCCCTCGTTCCGCGAGGTGCTGTGGCGGTCGGAGGTGAAATTCTACGTCTTCCCGCCGCAGTTCAACAAACGGGTGTTCGAGGCGTCGGAACTGCTGTGGTCGGATGCGCCCAAGCCGCGCATCCTGCATCTGGAACTGCTGAGGCCACAGAAAAACGCGCTGCTGCGCTGGCTGTCGGACCGGATCCGGTAGCGAAAGGGGCGCAAAACGGGCCCGAGTCGCGGCGGTTGCGGCGGTTTGGGCAAAAAGGAAATCAAGTCAGATCAATCCCATGGGGCGGCAGCCGGAGGCTTTGTCCGGGCTGCCGTTGAGATATGGCCCTTGCGGTGTTATCTTTTTCCCATGCCCTGCGCCGGGGTGACATTCGGCGCGTGTCATGAAGGAGGACAATGTCCTGTCACTTACTGCCGATGCGGCCACTGCCGCTGATGCGGGCCTGCCCATGACCGGGCTGACCCAACCCGAGGTCACCAGCGAGTCCATTCTTGCGCTGATCTTGCGGAGCCTTGACGACAACAAGGCCGAAGAGGTCGTGCAGATCGATCTGCGCGGCAAGACGTCTGTCTGCGACCATATGGTCATCTGTTCGGGGCGCTCGTCCCGTCAGGTGTCTGCGCTGTCGCAGAAGCTGGTCGAAGACCTCAAGCACGAGCTGGGTGTCCCTTCGAAGATCGAGGGGCAGGAAACCGGCGACTGGGTGCTGATCGACACGGGCGATGTGGTCGTCCATGTGTTCCGTCCCGAGGTGCGCGAGTTCTACCAGCTGGAAAAGATGTGGATGCCGATGGGCAAGGTGGCCCAGAGCCCGGCCTGACCTTTCGTCATGCGGGTGCATCTTTGCGTGGTGGGCCGCCTTCGGGCGGGCCCCGAACGCGATCTGATCGACGACTATCTGAAGCGGTTCGACCGAACCGGGCGGGCGATGGCGCTTGGCCCTGTCACTGTGCATGAGGTGGAGGACCGCAAGGGCGGCGGCATGGCGGCAGAGGCCGACCTGCTGCGCCGGGCGCTGCCGTCCGGTGCCAAGATCTGCGTGCTGGACGAACGCGGGCGGGTGATGAGCTCGCCCGAATTTTCCGACACGCTGGCCCGGCTGCGCGACGAGGGCGCGCCGGATCTGGCCTTTGTCATCGGCGGGGCCGACGGGATCGACCCCGCCCTGCGGGCTCAGGCGGACATGGCGCTGTCCTTTGGCGCCATGGTCTGGCCGCATATGCTGGTGCGGGTGATGCTGGCCGAGCAGCTTTACCGCGCGGCCTCTATCCTAGCCGGCAGCCCCTATCACCGCGTCTGAGCCGGCATAGCCATAGGCATAGACCAGCAGGATGATGCCAAGGATCACCCGGTAGATCACATAGGGCGTGAAGCTGACCGACCGCAGCAGCCGCATCATCAGCGTCAGCGCCAGCAGCGCCGAGATGAAGGCGAATCCGGCGGCAATGGCACCGTCCACCGCAGCCTGCCTGTTGGCGGTTTCCACCACTTCCAGCCCCAGCAGCGTGCCGGAGGCGATGATTGTGGGTATCGACATCAGCATGGACAGCTTGGCCGCGTCATGCCGGGTGTAGCCCATGAAGCGGGCGCCGGTGATGGTGATGCCCGACCGAGAGGTGCCGGGAATCAGCGCCACCGCCTGCCACAGGCCAAGCATGACCGCGTCGCGGAAGCTCCAGTCGGTTTCGGTGCGGATTTCGGGGTTCTTCTGGTCGGCCCACCACAGCACGATGCCGAAGATCAGCATGGTCCAGCCGATCAGCGCGACCGACCGCATCATGTCGGCAAGCCCGGTGACCTTGAGGATCAGGCCCACGACGATCACCGGCACGGTGGCCAGCGCAAGGCACAGGGCCAGCTTGGCCCCGGGCGTGTCGACACGGCCCGTGAGCAGGCGCAGGGTGCCGATGGCAGCCTCGCGCACGTCGGACCAGAAATACAGGATCACCGCGAACAGCGTGCCCACATGCACGGCCACGTCGATGACCTGCCCCTGATCTGCCATTCCAGTGAGATTCGGCAGAAGAATCAGGTGGCCCGAGGAAGAAATCGGCAGAAATTCGGTGATGCCCTGGATCAGGGCGAGTATAATGAGTTGGGACAGTGGCATCGCAGCGCCTCTCCGGGGGACTATCGGCGTCTGCTATATCCCCTTGGTTTTCTGGGGAAAAGAGGTAAATGGTTCCGGTTCGATACCTATTTTGACGCGATTTTCGCGACCGGGGAGGGCGTGTCTCCAAAATAAACGCATAATAGGTCAGTAAGAGTGACTTTTCTTCCGGCGCGGCTTTGAGTAAACACGCGCCACCGACTGATCTGCTTGGAGACAAGGCGTCATGGCAAAGCAACCCATGCTGAAATTCGTGAAGATCGCCCGCGACATGCCCGAGAAACGCTCGGCGGATGTGCGCAAGGAGGATTTCCACGAAATCTACGCCGAGTTCGCGGCGGCGAAGGCGGCGGAACAGGCCAGCCGCTGCAGTCAGTGCGGCGTGCCCTATTGTCAGAGCCATTGCCCGCTGCACAACAACATCCCCGACTGGCTGAACCTGACCGCCACCGGGCGGCTGCGCGAAGCCTATGAAATCAGCCAGTCCACCAACACCTTCCCCGAAATCTGTGGCCGCATCTGCCCGCAGGACCGGCTTTGCGAAGGCAATTGCGTGATCGAACAGTCGGGCCATGGCACCGTGACCATCGGCTCGGTCGAAAAATACATCACCGACACCGCTTGGGAAAACGGCTGGGTCACCCCCGCTGCCCCTGCGGTGGAACGGCCCGAAAGCGTGGGCATCATCGGCGCGGGCCCCGGCGGGCTGGCGGCGGCGGACATGCTGCGCCGTGCAGGCGTGCAGGTCACGGTCTATGACCGGTATGACCGCGCGGGCGGGCTGATGACCTATGGCATCCCCGGCTTCAAGCTGGAGAAAGAAGTGGTGATGCGCCGCAATGCCCAGCTGGAAGCGGGCGGCGTGCGCTTCGTGCTGAACTGCGCCGTGGGCGAGGACATCACCTTTGACGAGATCCGGTCGCAGCATGATGCGGTCATCATCGCCACCGGCGTCTACAAGTCCCGCGATCTGGGCGGGCCGGGCGCGGGCGCGCGCGGCATCGTGCGGGCCATCGATTATCTCACCGCCTCCAACCGCGCGGCCAACTTTGGCGACAGCGTGCCGGAGTTCGAAAGCGGCGAGCTGAATGCCGACGGCAAGAAGGTCGTGGTCATCGGCGGCGGCGACACTGCAATGGACTGCGTGCGCACCGCGATCCGGCAGGGGGCTACGTCGGTCAAATGCCTCTATCGCCGCGACCGCGCCAACATGCCGGGCAGCCAGCGCGAGACCCAGAACGCCGAAGAAGAAGGCGTGGTCTTCGAATGGCTGACAGCACCCAAGGGCTTCAAGGGCGACGCGGCGGTCGAAGCGGTGGTGGTGCAGAAGATGCGGCTGGGCCTGCCCGACGCGTCGGGGCGCCAGACGCCGGAACTGATCGACGGCAGCGACTATGACGAACCCGCCGATCTGGTCATCAAGGCGCTGGGGTTCGAACCCGAGGAACTGCCGACGCTCTGGGGCTGCCCCGAGCTGGAAGTGACGCGCTGGGGCACGGTGAAGGCCGAATTCACCAGCGGGCGCACCTCGCTGCCCGGCGTCTATGCCGTGGGCGACATCGTGCGCGGCGCTTCGCTGGTGGTCTGGGCGATCCGCGACGGTCGCGACTGCGCCGAGGCGGTGCTGAAGGATTTCCAGTCCGCGGCGGCGATTGCCGCGGAGTGAGGCCACGGCCTCTGTCCGTTTCCCTGGGTCGGCCCCGCTGACCCGCACCCAGAAAGGTCCAAGCCATGACACGCAGAAGCGGTCATTGTCTGTGCGGCGCGGTGCGATTCACCGCGACGAATTGGGGCAGCTTCGGCGTCTGTCATTGCGAACAGTGCCGTCGCTGGGCGGGATCCGCGCTGTTTGCGGTGGATGTGGCCGAGGGCGATCTGGACGTGCAGGGCGCCGAGCACATCCGCAGCTTCCGCAGCTCCGACTGGGCGACGCGGTCGTTCTGCGGGACCTGCGGTTCGGTGCTGTGGTATCGTTACGACAAAGGCGTGGACGGTGCCGGGGCCTATGAGGTCTGCCTTGGCCTGCTGGACGACGCCAATGGCTTCGCGCTGAAGCGCGAGATTTTTGCCGATGAGAAACCGGACAGCTGGGCGCTGGACGGGCAGCACGACCGGCTGACCCGTTCCGAATGCCTCGCGATGTTCGGATCGCAAAGCGACGGGGCCTGAGCCCCGGTCCCGAAGACCGAAGAATACCGGCGCACCCGCGCCACCCGAGATTCCGGCGCAGTCGCGCCGAACCACGCTAGTCCGGCCGCATCACGGCCCCGCCATGGAGGTATCAAGCCATGACCACTTTCGACGCCAACTGGGCTGCCGCCGAAGAGACCAAACGCAAGTGGATGGAAGAGAACAGCCTGTTCCGCGACGAGCACGAGCATTCGTCCTGCGGCGTGGGTCTTGTTGTTTCCATCGACGGCAAGCCGTCGCGCAAGGTGGTCGAGGCGGGGATCACCGCGCTCAAGGCGATCTGGCACCGTGGTGCCGTGGATGCCGATGGCAAGACCGGTGACGGCGCGGGGATCCATGTGCAGATCCCGGTCAGCTTCTTTTACGACCAGATCGACCGCACCGGCCACGCGCCGCGCAAGGACGAGCTGATGGCGGTGGGGCAGGTGTTCCTGCCGCGCACGGATTTTGCCGCACAGGAAACCTGCCGGACCATCGTGGAAACCGAAGTGCTGCGCATGGGCCATTACATCTATGGCTGGCGGCATGTGCCGGTGAATGTCGACTGCCTTGGCGAAAAGGCCAATTCGACGCGCCCCGAGATCGAGCAGATCCTGATCTCCAACGCCAAGGGCATCGACGAAGAGACCTTTGAACGCGAACTGTATGTGATCCGGCGCCGCATCGAAAAGGCGGCGACGGCGGCGGGGATCAACGGGCTTTACATCGCTTCGCTGTCCTGCCGGTCGATCATCTACAAGGGCATGATGCTGGCCGAACAGGTGGCGGTGTTCTACCCTGACCTGATGGATGCGCGGTTCGAATCCGCCTTCGCGATCTATCACCAGCGCTATTCCACCAACACCTTCCCGCAATGGTGGCTGGCCCAGCCGTTCCGCATGCTGGCGCATAACGGCGAGATCAACACGATCAAGGGCAACACCAACTGGATGAAAAGCCACGAAATCCGCATGGCCTCGGCCACGTTCGGAGAGATGGCCGAAGACATCAAGCCGATCATCGCGTCGGGGGCGTCGGATTCCGCAGCCCTGGATGCGGTGTTCGAGGTGCTGGTGCGCGCGGGCCGCAACGCCCCCATGGCCAAGACCATGCTGATCCCCGAAGCGTGGTCCAAGCAGGCGGTGGAACTGCCGCAGGCGTGGCTCGACATGTATTCCTACGTCAACTCGGTGATGGAACCGTGGGACGGCCCGGCGGCGCTGGCCATGACCGATGGCCGCTGGGTCTGCGGCGGGCTTGACCGCAACGGCCTGCGTCCCATGCGCTATGTCGTGACCGGCGACGGCCTGCTGATCGCGGGATCCGAGGCGGGCATGGTGCCGGTGGACGAAGGCTCGGTGCGCGAAAAGGGCGCGCTTGGGCCGGGCCAGATGATCGCCGTGGATATGGAAGAGGGCAAGCTTTACCACGATACCGAGATCAAGGACCGTCTGGCTGCCAGTCAGCCCTTCGGCGAATGGGTGGGCAAGATCGTCGAACTGGACGACGTGCTGGGCAAGGTGTCGGAAAAGCCGCTGTTTGCCGGATCCGAACTGCGCCGCCGCCAGATCGCCGCAGGCTACACGATCGAGGAACTGGAACAGGCGCTGGCGCCGATGGCGGAGGACGGCAAGGAGATGCTCGCCTCCATGGGCGATGACACGCCTTCGGCGGTGCTGTCGAAGAAATACCGCCCGCTGTCGCATTTCTTCCGCCAGAACTTCAGCCAGGTGACCAACCCGCCCATCGACTCCCTGCGCGAATTCCGCGTGATGTCGCTGAAGACGCGGTTCGGCAACCTCAAGAACGTGCTGGACGAATCCTCCTCCCAGACCGAGATCCTCGTGCTGGACAGCCCCTTTGTCGCCAACACGCAGTTCGACGAGCTGGTGAAGCATTTCAACGCCGGTCTGGTGGAAATCGACTGCACCTTCCCCGCCAATGGCGGCGAGGGCGCGCTGCGCGACGGGCTGGCGCGGATCCGGGCCGAGGCCGAGGATGCCGTGCGCTCCGGCGGCGGTCACATCGTGCTGACCGATCACCACCAGTCCGAGGACAAGGTGGCGATGCCGATGATCCTTGCCACCTCGGCGGTGCATTCGTGGCTGACCAAGAAGGGCCTGCGCACCTTCTGTTCGCTGGGCGTGCGCTCGGCGGAATGTATCGATCCGCATTATTTCGCGGTGCTGGTGGGCTGTGGCGCGACCATCGTGAACCCCTATCTGGCCGAAGACAGCCTTGCCGACCGCATCGACCGTGGCCTGCTGGACGGGTCGCTGACCGACAATGTCGCGCGCTACCGCGAGGCCATCGACGCCGGCCTGCTGAAGATCATGTCGAAGATGGGGATCTCTGTCATCTCCTCCTATCGTGGCGGCCTGAACTTCGAGGCGGTGGGGCTGAGCCGTGCCATGGTGGCGGAATATTTCCCCGGCATGCTGAGCCGGATTTCCGGCATCGGCGTGCATGGCATCCAGCAGAAGGCCGAAGAGGTGCACGGGCTTGGCTTCCGGGGCGGGCGCGACGTGCTGCCCATCGGCGGCTTCTACAAGGCGCGCAAGTCCGGCGAGACCCATGCCTGGGGCGCGCAGAACATGCATCTGCTGCAGGCGGCCTGCAACAAGGCCAGCTACGAGCTGTGGAAGACCTATTCCAAGGCGATGCGGGCCAACCCGCCGATCCATCTGCGCGACCTTCTGGATTTCAAGCCGCTGGCAGAACCCGTGCCGCTGGAAGAGGTGGAAAGCATCACCTCCATCCGCAAGCGTTTCGTGACGCCGGGGATGAGCCTTGGCGCGCTGAGCCCGGAGGCGCACAAGACGCTGAACGTCGCCATGAACCGCATCGGCGCCAAGTCCGACAGCGGCGAGGGCGGCGAGGATCCGGCGCATTTTGTGCCCGAACCCAATGGCGACAACCCCTCGGCCAAGATCAAGCAGGTGGCGTCGGGCCGGTTCGGCGTGACGGCGGAATATCTCAACCACTGCGAAGAGCTTGAGATCAAGGTCGCGCAGGGCGCCAAGCCCGGCGAGGGTGGCCAGCTGCCCGGCATGAAGGTCACCAAGCTGATCGCGCGTCTGCGTCATTCCACCGAAGGCGTGACGCTGATTTCGCCGCCGCCGCATCACGACATCTATTCGATCGAAGATCTGGCGCAGCTGATCTACGACCTGAAGCAGATCAACCCGCGCTGCAAGGTGACGGTCAAGCTGGTGGCCTCCTCCGGGGTCGGCACCATCGCGGCGGGCGTGGCCAAGGCCAAGGCGGACATCATCCTGATTTCCGGCCATAACGGCGGCACCGGCGCGTCGCCCGCCACCTCGATCAAACATGCGGGCCTGCCTTGGGAAATGGGCCTGACCGAGGCGCATCAGGTTCTGGCGATGAACAAGCTGCGCGACCGCGTGACGCTGCGCACCGATGGTGGCCTGCGCACCGGGCGCGACATCGTGATGGCCGCGATGCTGGGGGCAGAGGAATATGGCATCGGCACCGCCGCGCTGATCGCCATGGGCTGCATCATGGTGCGCCAGTGCCAGTCCAACACCTGCCCCGTGGGCGTCTGCACGCAGGATGAAAGCCTGCGCGCCAAGTTCACCGGCAATGCGGAAAAGGTGGTGAACCTCATCACCTTCTACGCCACCGAGGTGCGCGAGATCCTCGCCTCCATCGGGGCGCGCAGCCTGAATGACGTGATCGGCCGCGCCGATCTGCTGCGGCAGGTCAGCCGTGGGGCGGAGCATCTGGACGATCTCGACCTCAACCCGCTGCTGATCCGCGTCGATGGCGCAGATGACATCGTCTACAACCGCGACAAGCCGCGCAACATGGTGCCCGACACGCTGGATGCCGAGATCGTGCGCGATGCCGCGCGCTTCCTTGAAGATGGCGAGAAGATGCAGCTGAGCTATGCGGTGCAGAACACCCACCGCACCGTCGGCACCCGCACCTCCAGCCATATCGTGCGCAAGTTCGGGATGCGCAACGCGCTGCAGCCCGACCACCTGCATGTGAAGCTGACCGGCTCTGCGGGTCAGTCGCTGGGCGCGTTCGCGGCGCCGGGCCTGAAGATCGAGGTGTCGGGCGATGCCAATGACTACGTGGCCAAGGGGCTGTCCGGCGGCACCGTGGTGGTGCGTCCGCCGATGATGTCGCCGCTCAAGGCGGAGGACAACACCATCATCGGCAATACCGTGCTTTACGGCGCCACCGATGGCTATCTCTTCGCGGCGGGCAAGGCGGGCGAACGCTTCGCCGTGCGCAACTCCGGCGCGAAGGTGGTGGTCGAAGGCTGCGGATCGAACGGCTGCGAATACATGACCGGCGGGGTCGCGGTGATCCTTGGCCCGATCGGCGCCAATTTCGGCGCGGGCATGACCGGGGGCATGGCCTATCTTTATGACCCCGAAGGCATGGCGGGCGATCTGATGAACATGGAAAGCCTCGTCACCTGCCCGGTGACCGTGGACCATTGGGAAGCGGAACTGCGCGGGCTGATCGAACGCCACCTGCGTGAAACCGGCAGCCGCCGCGCGCAGGACATCCTGCAGCACTGGGACAGCGAGCGCGGCCATTTCCTGCAGGTCTGCCCGAAGGAGATGCTGAACAAGATCACCCATCCGCTCGGCTTCGAGCAGGACGTGGCGGTGCCTGCGGAATAACGCGGGCCTGCTCAGCCGTGGCGAGATCTGAGGGCCCCTTGCGGGGCCCTCTTTCTTGGGACGGGGCTCAGGGGCGCGGTGCCTCGGGGCTGCGATCCTCGGGCTTCGGACCTTTCGGGCCTTTGGGCCTCATGTGGCCGGACATGCCGGGGTGATGCGGCACCGGCTCGGCCTCCGACACCATCTCCGCCAGCGGCTGCGCGGCGCGCAGGCAGGCGTCCACGGGCGTGTCGCCACAGCTCAGGTGCAGTTTGCGCCCGCCGCCAAAATCCACCTTCACCTCGGCGCCGCGCGACCGCTCGCCGTGATGCCTGCCATGCGGCGACATCCCGGCATGCGGGCCGGCATGTGGGGGCATGGCCCCGGGCCGATGCGCTTCGCCCATCGGGGAGGGGCGGGCCCCGGGTGAGTCGGGCGCCTGCGCGGCTGCGGGCGGCGTGGGCGAGGCGGTCTGCGCCGCGACCGGCAGGGCGCTGGCACAGGCCAGCAGGCTGGCGGTCACGAGGGCGGCGGAGGCGGGACGGGAAAACAGGCTGAACATCACGAGCGAACCTTTCCTTTAAAGAATACAGCAGCATCCGCCACGCGCGGCAGAGCCTGCCAGAACCAACCACCCGAACGGCCAAGCGGTTCCTTGCCGATCCCTGCGCCCGCTCCAAGTCTCGGCCAGCGGACCCATTGCGACCGAATCTCATCCTTTTGCACAATTTTGACATATTTTCTTGCCGGAATGGCCCTTCTCTCTGATATGATCGGAACAGCCGCCTTGGTCCCGCCGGGCGGCCCGTTCGGTAGTGAGTGGGCACCAGTTCCCAGGGTATGGGGGAGTATCGGACCGTTGTCCTGCGTGGACGCGGAGCCGTCCGCGGGGACAGGGACCCCGCGGCTTCCCCACCCATCGCAGGCTTTATTCGCGGCCTGTGGCCATGTAGATCGGACCACATGGCCCAACGCACACGCTCCTCCAGATCAGGCTCGAAAGCCGCATCCCCCCCGCCTCCGGCGCGCCGCCGTGGCGGACGGGCCCGGCTGCTGCGCCGTCTGATGCTGGCCGCGCTGGCGGGCGTGCTGCTGATGGTGCTGGCGGTGCTGGCCTATCGCGTGGTGAACCCGCCCGGCACCCCCTATATGTGGATGGAAACCCGCAGGCTCGATGCGCCGGTTGCCTATATCTGGACGGATGCCGAAGAGGTGGCGCCGGTCCTGCTGCGCGCGCTGGTGGCGGCGGAGGATGCCAATTTCTGCACCCATTGGGGATTCGACATGCGCGCCATCCGCGCCGCCATCGCCTCGGGCGGGCGGCGCGGCGCCTCCACGATCAGCCAGCAGGTGGTCAAGAATGTCTGGCTCTGGCAGGGGCGCAGCTGGCCGCGCAAGGCGCTGGAGGCGATGATGACCCCGCTGGTGGAGGCGCTCTGGCCCAAGCGCCGCATCCTCGAGGTCTATCTCAACGTGGCGGAATTCGGCGATGGCGTCTTTGGGGCCGAGGCCGCCGCCCGGCATTATTTCGGCGTGGCAGCCGCGGATCTGACCGCCGTTCAGGCCGCGCGGCTCGCCGCGATCCTGCCCGATCCCAAGGACCGGTCCGCCGCGCGGCCTTCGGCCTTTGTCGAACGCCGCGCCGCCCAGATCCGGGACGGCGCCGCCACCATCGACCGCGACGGTCGCGCCGCCTGCTTCCAGTAAGGCTTCATCTTGCCCGGCAAACTCCGGGGGTGAATTGGCGAAGCCAAGAGGGGGCAGAGCCCCCTTGCTGTTGAAACCCGCAGCAATTCGCGTCAAACAGGGGGAACACGTTTCTCCCAAACCTTCGGAAGACCTCTTGCCCATGGCCAAGCTTTATCATGTGCCGCTCTCGCCCTTCTGCCGCAAGGTTCGCCTGAGCCTCGCCGAGAAGAAGATCGAATGCGAACTGATCGACGAACGCTACTGGGAAAAGGACGCCGACTTCCTGCGCCGCAACCCGGCGGCCAAGGTGCCGGTGCTGAAGATCGACGGCAAGACCATGGCGGAAAGTGCCGCCATCTGCGAATGGCTCGAAGAGAAATACCCCGAGCCCGCGCTGATGCCGCGCTCTGCCGATGCGCGGTTCGAGGTGCGGCGGCTGGTCGGCTGGTTCGATGACAAGTTTCACCACGAGGTCACCTCGAAACTGCTCTACGAGCGGGTGAACAAGAAGATCATGAAGGCGGGCTTTCCCGATTCCGGCAACGTCAAGGCCGGGGCCAAGGCGATCAAGTATCACCTTGATTACCTCGCATGGCTGCTGGACCACCGGCGCTGGCTGGCGGGGGATGTGATGACGCTGGCGGATTTTGCCGCGGCAGCGCATCTGTCCTCGCTGGACTATATCTCGGATGTGGACTGGAACCGCTCTGCGGCGGTGAAGGACTGGTATGCCAAGATCAAGTCGCGCCCGGCCTTCCGCGCGATCCTTGCCGATCAGGTGCCGGGCTTCCCGCCGCCCGCGCATTACGCCGATCTGGATTTCTGATCCCGAGGGGGCAGGGGGCTCTGCCCCCTCTTGGCTGCGCCAATTCACCCCCGGAGTTTAGGGGCAAGATGAACGAGCAAGGACAGCACGAAGATCTGAAGGCGCGGCTGGTGGAAGAGGCACGGGCGGTGGGGTTTTCGGCCTGCCGCATCTGCCGTCCCGGCGACGTGCCGCAGGTCGCGGAGCGGCTGGCGGAGTTTCTGGCGGCGGGGCGCCATGGCCAGATGGGCTGGATGGCGGAGCGCACCGGCTGGCGCGGCGATCCCACCGCGCTCTGGCCCGAGGCGCGGTCGGTGATCATGCTGGCGGAAAATTACGGCCCCGACCATGATCCGCGCGCCGTGCTGGCGCGGCCCGAGCGGGCGGCGGTATCGGTCTATGCCCAGAACCGCGATTATCATGATGTGGTCAAGAAACGGCTGAAGCGGCTGGGGCGCTGGCTGATGGCAGCGGCAGAGGCCGAGGCGCCGCAGATCAAGGTCTTTGTCGACACGGCGCCGGTGATGGAAAAGCCGCTGGGGCAGGCGGCGGGGCTGGGCTGGCAGGGCAAGCACACCAATCTGGTCAGCCGCGATCTGGGCTCGTGGTTCTTTCTGGGCTCGATCTTCACCACGCTCGCCCTGCCGGTGGACGGGGCGGAGCGGGATCACTGCGGCAGCTGCCGCGCCTGTCTGGACGCCTGTCCCACCGATGCTTTTCCCGCGCCTTATCAGCTGGATGCGCGGCGCTGCATTTCCTATCTGACCATCGAACATGCGGGGCCGGTGGCGGAGGATCTGCGCCCGCTTCTGGGCAACCGCATCTATGGCTGCGACGACTGTCTGGCCGCCTGTCCGTGGAACAAGTTCGCGGAGCAGGCGGCGGAGATCAAATATCATGCCCGCGATGATCTGCGCGCCCCGGCGCTGGCCGATCTGGCGCGGCTGGACGATGCGGGGTTTCGGGCGCTGTTTTCCGGCTCGCCGATCAAGCGCATCGGGCGGGACCGGTTCGTGCGCAACGTGCTTTATGCCATCGGCAATTCCGGGCGGGGCGATCTGCGCGAGGTGGCGCAGGGGCTTTGCGCGGATGCGGATGACACCGTGCGCGATGCCGCGCACTGGGCAGTGGCGCGGCTGGCGCAGGGGTGACCGCGCCGGGCACAGCCCCCCGTGCGGGGGCGCACGGGGAGCTTCCGGGGATACGAGGCAAGTCCCGGGCCTCCGCGCCTGCGCGCGGAACTGGGGCGCTCAGGCGCGGTCGTCGAGCAGAAGCTCCACCGCGCCATCGGCTGTTTCGTAGACCCCGATGACCTTGTCGGGCGTCAGCCCCTCGGCCTCGAGCGTCTGGGTGACGGAGTCGTTGTCGGCAAGCCCGGCGCGCAGCGCGTCAAGCTGCGGGGTGGCTTCGGTCAGCGCGTCCTGCAGCGCCACTTCGCTTTCCTTGGCCTGTCCGTCCAGATCGCTGAGCCTGCGGGTCTGCACCTCGGTGGCGGAGGCCAGCGTGTCGACATCGGCCATGGCAAGATCGGCGTTGTAAAGCGAGGAAATCAGCTGCCCGTAGCTTTTGGGCGCGTCGGAGGCCAGATCCGCCGTGGTGCTGGGGCCTGCGGCGATGCCGCCGCCGGGCAGGGAGGTTTCGTTTTCGGGCGCGGTGGCGGCGGGCTCGTCCGGGATGGACGGGCTGCGGGTGTCGGTCCCGGCTTCCTGCGCGATGGCGGCGCCGGACAGCGTGGCGGCGGTCAGGACGGCGAGGCCGAACTTGGTCGTCATGCGGATGGTCATGGGCAACTCCTTGCGAATGGGCTGCGGGTCTGCGGGTCCGGGACCAGCCCCGGTGTCATGAGTAGATAAGGCGCGGCAAGCCGGTTCGGATCCCTTGGCCCGGGGCGGCGGCGGCGGTTCGCCGAAATGGCCGGATCGCGGCGGCGGAGCCTCGCCGGTGGCGCGCGGGCCTGCTGCCGCTTCACGCCCGCGCGGGGGCGGTGTAACAGGCTTTGAAAACCGGATTGCGCACCCCATCTAGGGGGAGACTGACTCGGAGGGAGCCCATGGCGACATATCACAAAGACCCCGATGCGATTGCAGCACTCGACCCGGAGCAATACCGCGTCACCCAGCAGAACGGCACCGAACGCCCGGGAAGCGGCGCCTATCTGGGCAACAAGGAGCCGGGCATCTATGTGGATGTGGTGTCCGGAGAGCCGCTGTTCGCCTCCTCGGACAAATATGAATCCGGCTGTGGCTGGCCCAGCTTCGTCAAGCCGCTGGAGCCCGCGCATGTGCAGGAACTGCGCGACATGACCCATGGCATGATCCGCACCGAAGTGCGCTCGGCCCATGGTGACAGCCATCTGGGCCATGTCTTTCCCGATGGTCCGGCGGACCGGGGCGGGCTGCGCTACTGCATCAATTCTGCCGCGCTGCGTTTCGTGCATCGCGACGACATGGAAGCCGAAGGCTATGGCGCCTGGCTGGATCAGGTGGAGGATGTGGCATGACCGAACGCGCAATTCTGGCCGGGGGCTGTTTCTGGGGCATGCAGGATCTGATCCGCAAGCTGCCGGGGGTGGTGTCGACCCGCGTGGGCTATACCGGCGGCAATGTGGAAAACGCGACCTATCGCAATCACGGCACCCATGCCGAGGCGATCGAGATCACCTTTGACCCGGAGGCGACCAGCTACCGGCGCCTGCTGGAGTTCTTCTTTCAGATCCACGATCCGACCACGCTGAACCGTCAGGGCAATGATCTGGGCCTGAGCTACCGTTCGGCGATCTACTACCTTGACGAGACGCAGAAATCCGTGGCGCTGGACACCATCGCCGATGTGGAGGCTTCGGAGATCTGGCCGGGCCGCGTCGTGACCGAGGTCGAGCCCGCAGGCGCCTTCTGGGAGGCGGAGCCGGAACATCAGGATTATCTGGAACGCTTCCCCAACGGCTATACCTGCCATTATCCGCGGCCCGGCTGGGTGTTGCCCCGCCGCGCTGCCGCCGAATGACCGTGACCCGGACCCCGGCCTCTGGCCGGGGTCTGGCGCCGGTGGAACCGCGGCAGGGGTCCGCGCGTCTTTGGCCAGACAGATCGGGACCGCGGAGACGGACAGGATGCACAGCATGACACGCGGCGGACCCGCAGCCCCGGCGGATCGCCCGGTGGGAGAGATCGTTGACCGGATGGAGCAGGCGGCGCAGGGGCCCAAGGTCAGCGTGCGCGCGCTGATCGAAAGCTTCGGGCAGCGGTCGTTTCTGCCTGCGCTGATGGTGCCCGCGCTGCTGGTGGTGTCGCCGCTGTCGGGGATTCCGCTGTTTTCCTCGATCTGCGGCCTGACCATCGCGTTTATCTCCGGACAGATGCTGGTGTCACGCGATCATCTGTGGCTGCCGGATTTCATCATGGACCGCAGTTTTCGCGGCGACCGGGCGCGGCAGGCGCTGAAGAAGCTGCGCCGCGTCACCAACTGGCTGGACCGCAACGCGCGGGCGCGGCTGCGGGTGCTGACCGCGCTGCCGATGCGCAAGGTGCTGCAGGGGGCCTGCCTGCTTTGCGGCGCGGCGATGCCCTTTCTGGAACTGGTGCCGTTCTCGTCCTCGATCCTTGGCGGCGCGGTGCTGAGCTTTGCCACCGGGCTGCTGGTGCGGGACGGGCTGTTCGCGGTGCTGGGCGCGGCGGTGGTGGCCGCCGCCGTGCTGGTGCCGATGCTGGTGCTGGGCGCGATCTGAACCTTTCGGCTCAGCCCAGCGGGCCGCGCAGGATCAGCGCCAGCCCGGCCAGAAGCACCAGAACCAGAAGCAGGATCACGCCCCGCCGTCCCCTGTCGCGCTCGCGCGGAGCGTGGGGCAATGGCGTGGGACGGTCACTGGCGCCCGCGTCGCCGGGACCGGCGCGCACCTCCCGTTTTGTGGAGGAGGGGGCGGGGCGGTCGGGATTCTGGGGCTGGGGGGCGGTCATGACGGGCTCCTTTCAGGATGGTGTCATGACAGGGAAACGCTTCTGCGCGGGCGCGGTTCCGCTCAGGCCGCGCTATGCCAGCCCTGATCGCCGAAGGTGAAGCGCCGCGCGCTGTCTTCGACAAAGCGCCCGCCGCGGGCGACCATGCGGCGCACGGTGATGTCCGGATGTGCGATGTCCAGCACGGCAAAGTCGTTTTCCTGCCCACGCAGCCGGGTCGACAGGCCGGTGCCCACATGCACCTGCAGCACCTGCGCGTGGTTCTTGCGGGACAGGAACGGTTCGGTGCGCCAGCGGTGCAGATGCCCGCTCAGCACCAGATGCGCGCCGCAGTCCGACAGCCGCTCGATGGCGCGTTCGGCATCGCGCATCAGCGATTTTTCCACATCCTCGTCCTGCTCGAAAGGGTGATGCGCCAGCACCACGTTCACGCCTTCGGACTGGGAGAAGATGCGGCAGGCCTGCCGCATCTGCAGCCAGCGCACCCGCCCGCGTTGCCAGCGGAACCGGTCCACGGTGTTGAGCCCCACGACACACAGCCCCTCCTGCTGGTGCGTGGGCATCATGTCGTTGCAGATATAGCGCCGGTAGCGGCCATAGGGCCGCATGAAGCGCAGCCACAGATTGTCCAGCGACACGTCGTGATTGCCCGGCACCGCCATCCACGGGGCGCGCAGCCGGTCAAGAAAGCCGCGCGCGGCGCGATACTGGCTGCGCCGGGCGCGCTGGGTGAAATCGCCGGTCACCGCCACCAGATCGGGCTTGGCGGCGTTAAGCGCGGTGACCAGCGGCAGCAGCAGTTCGGGCGAGGTGCGTCCAAAATGCAGGTCAGAGATATGGGCGATGCGGATCATGCCGCAGTGTCGCCCGCAGGCACGGCCACACGCAACGGGGTATCGCGCAGGCGGAAGGTGATGGGGGAGGTCATCACCTCCTTTTCGCCGTCGCGCGCCACCAGAACCCGGCGCCTGCGGGTTTCCAGCACGATTTCCTGCGCGGCCACGATGTTGAAATCCTCGCCACGCTGCGCGGTGCCGGTGGCCAGCCGCGCCGCCGCCCGCACCAGATCGCCCCGCCGCGCCCCCTTGGAGGTCAGCAGCACGAAGCGGCCCTTCCGGATCTCCTCGGCCCCGTCCAGATTGAACTGGTCCAGCTGATAGGCGCTGTTGGCGACAAAGGCCAAGGGCGTGCGCAGCAGCTGCTCCTGCCCGTCGATGCGGGCGCGCATCATGAGCGGGCGGCGATAGCCCGCAAGCGCAAGGATCACCGACCAGTAGGCGGCCACGCGCGACCGGCCCCAGCGCTGATAGACGCCTTCGCGGGTGCGCAGGATCATCGGATAGATGCCAAGGCTGGCATTGTTGAGGAAAATCTTGCCGTTCACCTCGCCCAGAGGCAGGTCGCGCAGCACGCCCGTGGCCAGCACCTGCACCGCGCCTTCCATATCCTCGGGGATGTCGAGCCCGCGGGCGAAATAATTGAAGGTGCCTTGAGGGATCACGCCCATGGGCAGGCCCACTTCATGACAGACCGAGGCGACGGCGCCGATGGTGCCATCCCCGCCCGCCGCCACCAGCATGGCGCAGCCGCTGTCGCGCGCCGCCTTGCGGGCGCTGTCGAGGATCGACAGCTCCGGCGTCAGGCAGTGGATCTGGGCATCGAGCCCCGCTTCCTCCAGAAGCTGTTCAAGGCGGGCGCGGCGCTGGTCCCCGTCCGCATGAGCGCCGGATTTCTCGTTCAGGATCACGCAGATCTTGGATGGGGGCACGGGGTCTGTTCTCCGATGAATTACCCGGTTCCAACGCCGCGACAGGCCGCGTGGTTCCTTGCGCCGCAAGGGCATGCGCGGGGGGCGTTCCGGCCAGCAGCAGCACCAGCAGATAGGTCAGCAGCAGCACGATCTGCAGCGCGATCCGGGGCAGGCGGGGCTGGGGCATCGGGCATCCTTTCATGCTCTGCGCGGGCATTGCGGCCTGCAGCTCCGGCCCGACTCGCGCCGTCTGTCCGGGCCTGCCACGGCTGTCAGGGGTGACCTTTGCCGGGCGCGCCTTAATTAAAGGTTGAAATCATGCCGCACCGCAGCCACCGGGGCGGCATTGCATCTGATAGGGGAACGCCATGACGGAAACGGAGCCGCACAGCCAAGGCACGGGAGCAGCGCCGCAGCACCGGCTGGAAACACGGTCGATCGGCGCGCAGGGCTGGATGCGGGCGCTTTGGCGCACCTACATCCAGATGGACGAGCGCAATCTGGGGCTGATCGCGGCGGGGGTCGGCTTTTATGCGTTCCTGTCGCTGTTTCCGGCCATGGCGGCGGTCATCGCGATCTGGGGCTACTGGGCCGATCCGGTGGCCATATCCGAACAGATGGAACTGCTGACCGAGGTGGTGCCGGAAGCGGCCTATGAACTGCTGTCGACACAGGTCACGCAGCTGATCTCTGCCAATGAATCCACGCTGAAATGGGCCTCGATCCTGTCGATCGTGCTGGCGATCTGGTCGGCGCGGGCTTCGGTCGCGGCGCTGATCCGCGGGCTGAACGCCGTCTGCGGCATGCCGCACCGCGCCAATCCCGTGCGGCGGGTGGCGGTGGCCTATGGCATGACAGCGCTTTTGGTGCTGGTCGCGCTGCTGGCCTTTGCCGCCGTGGTCGTGGTGCCGGCGCTGCTGTCCTTTGTCGGGCTGCCTGCCAGCGTCGAGGTGGCGGTGGAAGCCGTCAAATGGCTGGTGTTGCTGGCGGTGATCTATCTCGCCATCGCGCTGGTCTATCGCTACGGCCCCAACCGCAAGCGGACCCGGTCGCGGATGCGCTGGGCGACGCCGGGCGCGGTGCTGGCGGTGCTGGGCTGGGCCACAGGATCGCTGGCGCTTGCGATCTATGTGCGCAACTTCGGTTCGCTGAACGAGGTCTATGGCTCGCTGGGGGCGGTCGTGGCGCTGCTGATGTGGTTCTATATCAGCGCGCTGGTCACCCTGCTGGGCGCACAGCTGAACGAGGAACTGGAGGCGCAGATGCCCCAGATCCGCGACGCGGCAGAGCCCGACCCCGCTGCGGCGGAGGCCAGCGCAGCCCAGGCCGGAGCGATGATTCCGGGCGGTGAAAATTTTTGAGAAACTTGCGGAACCGCCGCGCGCTCCGGGGGTTATAGGGGCAAGGACACACAAAGTCCTGTCCCTGATCCCCGGGTTACCCCCCTGTCCCGACTTCCCTCATGTGGCCCGGGAATTACCAAGGCCCCGTCCCTCCCCGGACGGGGTCTTTCTTTTTGCCGCAGATGCCTTGGCACCGCCGCGTGTGACCGGATGCAGAAAGGCCCGCCAGTGCGGCGGGCCCTTTGGGGTCTTGGCATAGGCGAAGGGATCAGCCGTTGCGGATCGGGGCCTCGCCGATGATGTCGAAGAGCTTCAGCAGGATCACCGTGATCGGAATGGCCATGATGCCACCGAGCGGACCCCAGAACCACAGCCAGAAGATCAGCGCGACAAAGATCAGGAAGGGGTTGATGCGGATATGCTTGCCCACCAGCTGCGGCGTGACGAACTGCGCCTCCACCATGTTGCAGCCAAGATAGATGGCCATGGGCACGAAGCTCATGAAGCCGTCAAAGGCCACGATGCCGTTCAGCAGCAGCCCCACCGCCATCGCGGCAGGCCCCAGATACAGCACGAAATTCAGCAGCGCCGCAGCGATGCCCCAGATCGGCGCCCCGGGCATGCCGGTCGCGGCCAGCGCGGCGCCCACCACCAGACCCAGCCCGGCATTGATCATGGAGATCATCGCGAAATACCGCGCCACCGCCGCTTCGGCATTGCAGAACCGGTCAAGGATCATCGCGGTTTCGGTGTTGTTGCCGATGCGATGGGCCAGCCAGTTGTAGATGCTGGCGCGGGTCAGCAGGAAAAAGAACAGCCCGCCCACAAAGACGAGGATCTGCGCCACGACCACCGGCGCAAACATCAGCGCGTCGGTCATGGTGGGCATCGCTTCGGAGGTGGCATCGGCCTCCTCCCGGGCGGCGCCGATCGCCTCCTCCACCTCGTCGATGCCGCGGATCAGGTCGCGGTATTCGAACATCAGTTTCTGGATTTCGAACTTCACCGTCGGGATCCGGTCGATGGCGGCGGTGATATAGGGCTCGGCCAGAAAGCCGAGCGCCGCGACACTGAAGAAGATCACCACGATCAGCAGCGTGGCGGTGACGCCGCGCGGCAGTCCCAGCCGCTCCACCCGATCCGCCAGCGGGGCAAAGATCACCCCGGTGATGATCGCCAGCAGCAGCGGCGCAAAGATGTTTTCGGCCAGCTTCAGCCCGACAAGGACAGCGACGGTGGCCAGAGCCACCATGCTGACGCGCAGGACGGGATCGGCAAACTGGGGGGTGCGGGTCATCTGGGGGATGAAAAAATGATATGGGTCATGAGCGCCCAACCTGCCTGCCTGCGTTTGGTTCCGTGGTCCCGCGCCCATCTTGCGCGAAGCCTGCGTTTTTCCCGAAGACGGGGGCGGACCCGGAGCCAGACAGGCCCGCCCCCGCGATCAGCCGCGCGCGGCGGTGTAGCGGTTGGCGGGCTCTGAAATGCCAAGGTTGCCGCGCAGGGTGCGCGCCTCGTATTCGGTACGGAACAGCCCGCGCCGCTGCAGTTCCGGCACCACCAGCGTGGTGAAATCCTCCAGCGCGGCGGGCAGGGTCGGACACATCAGGATGAAGCCGTCGGCGGCGCGGGTTTCGAACCATTCCTCCATGAAGTCCGCGATCTGCGCCGGGGTGCCGGTGATGCCGTTGCCGGTATGGCGGCGCGCGTAATGGGTGATGAGCTCGCGCAGGGTATGGCCCTTGGTCACGAACTCCGTCAGTTCCTCGAACAGCGCCTGCGATCCCTTGGCGCGTTCGGGCATCCGGTCCATGGGGAAGGGCCGGTCCAGATCGGCGCCGTGCAGATCGGTCTCCAGAAACTCCTGCAGCATCAGCAGGCCCACATCGGGATGCATCAGGTCGACCAGCTGCTGCGCGCGCGCCTCGGCCTCGGCCTCGGTCGCGCCCACGTTGAGCACGATCCCCGGCATGATCTTCAGATCCTCCTCGGCCCGGCCGTATTTCGCCATGCGCGCTTTGACATTGGCGTAAAAGGCGCGGCTGCGGTCGATATTGGAGGCAAGCGAGAACACCATCTCGGCGGTGCGCGCGGCAAGCTCCATCCCCGGCTCGGACCCGCCCGCCTGCGCGATCACGGGGCGGCCCTGCGGGCTGCGCGCCATGTTCAGCGGGCCGCGCACCTGAAAATGTTTGCCGACATGGTTCAGCAGGTGCAGCTTGTCCTTGTCATGATAAAGCCCGCTCTCGCGGTCCAGCAGCAGCGCATCCGGCTCGAAACTGTCCCACAGCCCGAAGACCACATCGACAAATTCCTCGCAGCGCTCATAGCGTTCGGAATGCGGCGGCAGCCCGTCGCGGTTGTAATTGTAGCCGGTCTCGTCATGGTCAGAGGTCACGACGTTCCAGCACATCCGCCCGCCCGAGATGTGATCCGCCGACCCGAAAAGCCGCGCGATGTTGTAAGGCTCATAATACGAGGTGGAGGCGGTGGCGACAAAGCCCAGCCGGTCGGTGTGCTGCGACAGCGCAGTGATGGCGGTGATCGGCTCGAACCGGTTCATCTTGGTGGGCTGGCGCGCCAGCGCTTCGGGCGCCCCCACGGAGGCGGCGGGGCTGTCGGCGAAAAACATGAAGTCGAGCTTGGCAGCTTCAGACAGTTTCGCCACCTTGATCAGATGCGACAGATCATTGGCGCCGCGCACGTCGCTGCCCGGATGGCGCCATGCGGCGGGATGGAAGCCGAATGTATAGACAAATGTGCCAAGCTTGAGTTTGTCGCTGCGTGCCATGGGCCGGTCTCCGGAACTGCCGCTGAGGGGAAAGGATGGCGCCAAGTATGGCGAGGCGCCGCGCGCCCGCAAGCCTCCGCTGACCAATCGCCGCCCCGGCGCCCGCAGCCCCTGATTTCCATCGGCGGCAAATATCCCGGGGGAGTCCGCGGCACGCGGACGGGGGCAGAGCCCCCTCTTGCCTCCTTTGTCCGCCTGTGGCGGACGGGGGCAGGGCCCCATGATGACGTCTTCTGCCCGCCTCAAGCGCACAGGAACAGAGCCCCTCTGCCTGAAAATTGATCACCCGGCGCGCGGAACGGGCAGGGGGGCAAGGCCTCGATTGACAGGATTTATATTGTCTAGACATAATGAGGCACAAGCCGGGAGAATCGACATGACAGACAGAAGGCTGCTGCGCGGGGGCACCCTCGTCACGCTGGACGGGGCTGCGGGATACGGGCTGATCCCCGCTGGCGCCGTGGCGCTGGAAGATGGAATGATCCGCTGGGTGGGGCCAGAGGCCGACCTGCCCGACAGCTATGCCGGTTGGCCCGCCACGGCGCTGGAGGGGCGGCTGGTCACGCCGGCGCTGATCGACTGTCACACCCATCTGGTTTACGGCGGCTCGCGCGCGGCGGAATTCGAACTGCGGCTGACCGGCACCTCTTACCAGGAGATCGCACGGCAGGGCGGCGGCATCGCCGCCACCGTCCGCGCGACCCGGGAGGCACCGGAAGCGGATCTGATCGCGCAGGCGCTGCCCCGGCTCGACGCGATGCTGGCCGAAGGCGTCAGCATGGTGGAGATCAAGTCCGGCTACGGGCTCGATCAGGACACCGAACTGCGCATGCTGCGGGTGGCACGGCGGCTGGGACAGCTGCGCCCGGTGCGGATCCGCACCACATTTCTCGGCGCCCATGCGCTGCCCCCCGGCTGGACGGGCACGCGGGCCGAGTATCTGCACGACATCTGCCTGCCCGCGCTGCGTGCCGCCCATGCCGAAGGGCTGGTGGATGCGGTGGACGGGTTCTGCGAAGGCATCGCCTTTTCCGCATCCGAGCTTGCCGTGGTCTTCGCCGAGGCGCGCAGGCTGGGTCTGCCGGTCAAGCTGCATGCCGAACAGCTGTCGCATCAGGGCGGCATCGCGCTGGCGGCGGATCACGGCGCGCTGTCGGCGGATCATGTGGAATATGCCACCGAGGACGACGCGCGGCGCATGGCCAAGGCGGGGATGGTGGCGGTGCTGCTGCCCGGCGCCTTTTACGCCCTCCACGAAACGCAGGCGCCCCCGGTCGCGGCCTTCCGTGCCCATGGCGTGCCCATGGCGCTGTCCACCGACGCCAATCCCGGCACCTCGCCGCTGACCTCGCTGCTGCTGGCGATGAACATGGGCTGCACCCTGTTCCGCCTCACCCCCGAGGAAGCCCTGCGCGGCGTCACCACCCATGCCGCGCGGGCGCTGGGGCTGACGGATACCGGGCGCCTCGCCCCGGGCCTGCGGGCCGATCTGTGCATCTGGAACACTGACCATCCTGCCGAGCTGTCCTATCGCATCGGCTTCAACCCGCTTCACACCCGCATCTTCGGAGGCTCCGCATGATCCTGACCCCCGGCGCCACCACATTGGCGCAGCTTGAAACGCTCTGGCGGAGCGAGGCTGCGGCGCGGCTCTGCGACAGCGCGCGTCCGGGCATCGCGGCCTCGGCGGCGCATGTGGCGCAGGCCGCTGCGGGCGATGTGGCGATCTATGGCGTCAATACCGGCTTCGGCAAGCTCGCCTCGGTCCGCATCGCGGCGGCGGATACCGCGACGCTGCAGCGCAACCTGATCCTGTCGCATTGCTGCGGCGTGGGCGATCCGCTGCCGCGCCCCACCACCCGGCTGATGATGGCGCTGAAGCTGCTCAGCCTCGGGCGCGGCGCCTCCGGCATCCGGCCCGAAACCGTGGATCTGATCGAGGCGATGCTGGCGCGGGGCGTGACCCCGGTGGTGCCGGGGCAGGGCTCGGTCGGGGCCTCGGGCGATCTGGCGCCCTTGGCGCATATGACCGCCGTGCTGATCGGCGCGGGGCAGGCGGAGCTGGAGGGCGCCGTGCTGCCCGGGGCCGAGGCGCTGGCCCGTGCCGGGCTGGCGCCGGTCGTTCTGGGCGCCAAGGAGGGGTTGGCGCTGATCAACGGCACGCAGTTTTCCACCGCGCTGGCGCTGGTGGGGCTGTTTGACGGCTGGCGCTGCGCGCAAAGCTCCATCGTCACCGCCAGCCTGACCACCGATGCCATCATGGGATCGACCGCCCCCACAAGGCCCGAAATCCACAGCCTGCGCGGCCATCGCGGCCAGATCGAGGTGGCGGCAGGCATCCGCACCCTGATGGACGGGTCAGAGATTCGCGAAAGCCACCGGATCGGCGACAGCCGCGTGCAGGATCCCTATTGCATCCGCTGCCAGCCGCAGGTGGCGGGGGCGGCCATCGACCTGTTGCGCTTTGCCGCGCAGACGCTGGAGATCGAGGCGAACGCCGTCACCGACAATCCGCTGGTGCTGGGGTCGGGCGACATCGTGTCGGGCGGCAATTTCCATGCCGAACCGGTGGCCTTTGCCGCCGACCAGATCGCGCTGGCGCTGTCGGAAATCGGCGCCATCGCGCAGCGCCGCGTGGCGCTGATGGTCGACCCGGTGCTGAGCCATGACCTGCCGCCCTTCCTGACGCCGGAACCGGGGCTCAATTCCGGGTTCATGATCGCGGAGGTGACCACCGCAGCGCTCATGTCGGAGAACAAGCATCTGGCCAATCCCTGCTCCACCGATAGCACGCCGACATCCGCCAATCAGGAGGATCATGTGAGCATGGCCGCCCATGGCGCGCGGCGGCTGGGGCAGATGACCCGCAACCTGCAGGTGATCCTTGGGGTGGAGGCGATCTGCGCCGCGCAGGGGGTCGAATTCCGCGCGCCGCTGCGGACCTCGCGCGCCCTGCAGCGGGTGGTGGCGGCGCTGCGCGCCCATATCCCGCCGCTGGAGGGCGACCGCTATCTGGCCGATGACCTGACCACCGCCGCAGGGCTCGTGCGCGATGGTGCGCTGCTGAGTGCCGCAGGCCTTGATACCCCGATCTGATCCCGTTCCCGAGGAGTTCCGCCATGACCAATCCCCGCCACAACCAGCGCGACGTCTACCCCGCCACCGGGACCGAAATCACCGCCAAAAGCTGGCTTACCGAAGCGCCGATGCGGATGCTGATGAACAACCTGCATCCCGATGTGGCCGAAAACCCGCATGAGCTGGTGGTCTATGGCGGCATTGGCCGTGCCGCCCGCACATGGCAGGATTTCGACCGCATCGTCGCCGCCCTGAAGGATCTGGAAGAGGACGAGACGCTGCTGGTGCAGTCGGGCAAGCCCGTGGGCGTGTTCCGCACCCATCCCGACGCGCCGCGCGTGCTGATCGCCAATTCCAACCTTGTGCCGCACTGGGCCAACTGGGACCATTTCAACGAGCTGGATAAGAAAGGGCTGGCCATGTATGGCCAGATGACCGCCGGATCGTGGATCTATATCGGCGCGCAGGGCATCGTGCAGGGCACTTACGAGACCTTCGTGGAAGCCGGGCGCCAGCATTACGGCGGCGATCTGCGCGGCAAATGGATCCTGACCGGGGGGCTGGGCGGCATGGGCGGCGCGCAGCCTTTGGCGGCGGTGATGGCGGGGGCCTGCTGTCTGGCGGTGGAATGCGACGAGACCCGCGCCGATTTCCGCATCCGCACCCGCTATTGCGACGAAAAGACCCGCGATCTGGACGAGGCGCTGGCGATGATCGACCGCTGGACCAAGGCCGGAGAGGCGAAATCCGTGGCGCTGATCGGCAATGCGGCGGATGTCTTCCCCGAACTGGTGCGCCGCATGAAGGCCGGAGAGGGGCTGCCGAACGGGCGCCCGGACATCGTGACCGACCAGACCTCGGCCCATGATCCGGTGCATGGCTACCTGCCGCAGGGCTGGACCGTGGCCGAATGGCGCGAAAAGCAGGACAGCGACCCCAAGGCGGTGACGCGGGCCGCCAAGGCTTCGATGCGGGTGCATGTGGCGGCGATGGTGGAGTTCTGGAACGCCGGGGTGCCGACGCTGGATTATGGCAACAACATCCGCCAGATGGCGCTGGAGGAGGGGCTGGAAAACGCCTTTGCCTTCCCCGGCTTCGTGCCCGCCTATATCCGCCCGCTGTTCTGTCGTGGCGTGGGGCCGTTCCGCTGGGCGGCGCTGTCGGGCGATCCCGAGGACATCTACCGCACCGATGCCAAGGTCAAGGAACTGATCGACGACCCGCATCTGCACAACTGGCTGGACATGGCGCGCGAGCGCATCGCGTTTCAGGGCCTGCCCGCGCGGATCTGCTGGGTGGGGCTGGGGCTGCGCCACAAGCTGGGCCTTGCCTTCAACGAGATGGTGCGCACCGGCGAACTGAAGGCGCCCATCGTCATCGGGCGCGACCATCTGGACAGCGGATCGGTGGCGAGCCCCAACCGCGAGACCGAAGCGATGAAGGATGGATCCGACGCGGTGTCGGACTGGCCGCTGCTGAACGCGCTGCTCAACACCGCAAGCGGCGCCACCTGGGTCAGCCTGCATCATGGCGGCGGCGTGGGCATGGGCTTTTCCCAGCATTCCGGCATGGTGATCTGCTGCGACGGCACCGAGGCGGCGGACAAGCGGCTGGCGCGCGTGCTGTGGAACGATCCCGCCACCGGGGTCATGCGCCATGCCGATGCGGGCTATGACATCGCACTCGACTGCGCGCGGGAACACGGGCTGAAGCTGCCGGGGATCCTCGGATGAGCTTTGCCGCTGCTTCCGCCGCACTGGACGCCGCCTTTCCCGGGCGCATCGACCGTGGGCAGGCGGTGCGCGACCAGCATGGCGCCGGGGACAGCTGGCATCCGGCGGCACCCCCCGACGCGGTGTTCCAGCCCTTGAGCACCGAAGAGGTGGCGCAGGCGGTGCGGATCTGTGCCGCCCATGGCTGCCCCATCGTGCCCTTTGGCGCGGGCAGCTGCATCGAAGGGCAGGTGAACGCCACGCAGGGCGGGCTGTGTCTGGATCTGTCGCGCATGGACCGCATCCTGCGCCTCAGCGCGCCGGACATGGATGTGACCGTAGAGGCGGGGCTGACCCGGCAGCGGCTCAGCGAGGATCTGCGCGCCACCGGCCTGTTCCTGCCCATCGACATCGGCGCCCATGCCACGCTGGGGGGCATGGCCTCCACCCGGGCGTCGGGCACGATGACGGTGCGGCATGGCACCATGGCCGATCTGGTCATGGGGCTGACCGTGGTGCTGCCCGATGGCGAGGTGATCCGCACCGGCGGGCGGGCGCGCAAATCCGCCTCTGGCTATGATCTGACCCATCTGTTTGTCGGCGCCGAAGGCACGTTGGGTGTCATCACCGAACTGACGCTGCGGCTGACCGGCATCCCCGAGGCGGCGAAGGCCGGGCTTTACAGCTTTGCCGATCTGCAGGCGGCCACGGACACGGTGGTGGAGGCGCTGCAGTTCGGCCTGTGCCTGAACCGGATCGAACTGATGGACGCGCTGCAGATGCGCGCGATCAACGCCTTTAACGGCACCGATCTGCCGGAGATGCCGACGCTGCTGGTGGATCTGACCGGCAGCGCCGCGCAGGTCGACACCGACCGCGCCACCTTTGCCGCGCTGGCGCAGGATCACGGCGCCACGGTGCATCCGGTGGACACGCCCGAAGCCTATGCCCATGTCTGGGCGCTGCGGCATTCCGCGCTTTATGCCGCGCGGGGGCTGCGGCCGGGGGCAAGTTCACTCTCTACCGATGTCTGCGTGCCGGTGTCGGATCTGCCGGGGCTTGTGGCCGGGATCACCGCAACGCTGCAGGCCGAAGGGCTTGTGGCGCCGATGCACGGCCATGTGGGCGACGGCAATTTCCATCTGGTGATGCTGTTCGATCCCGCCGACGCGGAGGAGATGGCGCGGGTGCAGCGGGTGCATGGTGAACTGGTCCACCGCGCGCTGGCGCTGGGCGGCACCGCCACCGGCGAGCATGGCGTGGGGCTGGGCAAGAAACCCTATATGGAGGCGGAGCATGGCGCCGCGCTGGCGCTGATGAAGCGGCTGAAGGTGGCGGTCGATCCGCAGAACCTGATGAATCCGGGCAAGATTTTCGACATCTAAGGGCTGCCCTTCGCCCGTTTTTTGGGCAGTGCCCTGAATTTGCTCAGGGGCTGCTGCGGCGAAGCGGCGGGAAGGATTGACAGGGCGGGCAGAAGCAGAGTTCTTTTGTCTAGTCAAAACAAAGCCCCGGCACGGCCAAGGGGCAGATCCACACAGGGAGAATACCGCACATGCGCAACCGAGTCATCTCTGCCCTTGCGGGCGCGGCCCTGCTTCTGGGCGGCACCGTCGCCGCCCATGCGCAGGACGCACTGGAACGGGTCACCGCTGCGGGCGTGCTGAAGGTCGGCACCGAAACCGCCTTTGCCCCGTTCGATTTCATCGACGCGGGCACCCATACCGGGCTCAACATGGATGTCTTCGCCGAGATCGGCAAGGAACTGGGCGTGGAGATCGAATGGGTCACGCTGGACTGGGCAGGCGTGCTGCCGGGTCTGGAAGCGGGCCAGTTCGACATGGTGGCCGGTCCCGCCACCGTCACCGCCGCCCGGATGGAACGTTACCGCTTCACCCCGCCGATCGCCGAGGCCACCGTGGCGCTGCTGAAATCCGCCAAGGATGACAGCATCACCAAGCCCGAGGACATCGCGGGCAAGGCCGTGGGCGCCGGTCACGCCACCGCCCAGCTGGCGCAGCTGATCGCCTATGGCGAGACGCTGCCGACCGCCCCCGAGGCCAAGGAATACGTGTCCTTCAACGAAGCCTATGCCGATCTGGCCGCAGGCCGCATCGCCGGTGTCGCCAATTCGCTGCCCAACATCGCCTTTGTCGCGCAGCAGCGCCCCGAGGTGTTCGCCGTGGTGGAGCCCGCCTTCGGCACCAAGACCTATTTCGCCTATCCGGGCCTCAAGGATGACGACCACGCCTCCCTGATGGATGCCATCGACGCCGCCCTGCTGAAGATGAAGGGCGACGGCCGTCTGGCGGATCTGCAGCAGAAGTGGTTCGGCACCACCTTCGACACGCCCGATGCCGTGACCGAGCCGAATATCTAAGCCCGGTCCCTGCCGGTCCGGCCCACCCGGACCAGCATCTTCGGCCTGACCGGCGGTGGTCACCTCCCGACTGCCGCCGGTCTTTTCTTCCCTCCTTCGCGGATCTCCTCCGCGCCGCTTGAGACGGACATGAGCTGGAAACTTTTCTCCCTGCTGCTTGAGGCGTCGCTGATGACGATCTTTGTCAGCACGATCTCCATCCTGATCGGTCTGGTGCTGGCGATCCTTCTGTCGGCGGCGAACCTGTCGGGCATCCGCCCGCTGCAATGGGGCGGGAAATTCTTCATCTCCTTCTTCCGGGGCACGCCG
Organism: Salipiger marinus; assembly: GCF_035481585.1. NCBI lineage: Bacteria > Pseudomonadati > Pseudomonadota > Alphaproteobacteria > Rhodobacterales > Roseobacteraceae > Salipiger > Salipiger marinus. The sequence continues at coordinate 75,782 of NZ_JAYKSL010000021.1, forward strand.
CTGCTGGTGCAGCTGCTGCTGCTTTACAACCTGCTGCCGGTCATGGGCATCCAGATGCCGTCGCTGGCCACCGCCATTCTGGGCCTGTCGCTGTGCACCGCCGCCTATCAGGCCGAGAACCTGCGCGGCGGGTTCGAGGGCGTGCCGCGCGGGCTGCTGGAAAGCGCCGACATGGCCGGATTTTCCCCCGCCCAGACCTTTTTCCACATCCGGGTGCCCATCGCGCTGCGCCTGACCCTGCCCGCGCTCATCAACGAGGCCATCCTGATCCTGAAGGCGTCGTCGCTGGTGTCGGTGGTGGGGCTGGTGGAACTGACGCGCATGGCGCAGAACCTTGTCGCCTCGACCTTCATGCCGCTGGAGCTTTATGCCTCGGCGGGGCTGATCTATCTGGTCATCAACCTGACGGTGGCGGTGCTGGGCCGACAGCTGGAACAGCGCCTTCCCGGAGCACCGGCCAAATGAACTTTGACCTGAACGTCATCCTGTCGAAACAGGACGAACTGCTTTACGGCATCGCGGTCACGATCTTTGTCTGGGTCGTGGGCACGCTGGCCAGCGCCGCCCTGGGTTTTGTGATCGCCACTGCGCGGCGCTATGGCGGGGTGCTGGTGGACCGGGCGCTGGCGGTGCCGGTGGAGGTGATCCGCGGCACGCCCTTTCTGGTGCAGCTGTTCCTGCTCTATTTCGGCGGGCCCTATATCGGGCTGTCGCTGGATGCGCTGCCCGCCGGTCTGCTGGCGCTGTCGATCTATGGCTCGGCCTATTTCTCGGAAATCTTCCGCGCGGGCTATCAGTCGGTGCCGCCGGGCCATGTAGAGGCGGCGGAAACGCTGGGCTTTACCCGGGGACAGGTGATCCGGGTCATCCTGCTGCCCGAAATGGCGCTGCTGGTGCTGCCGCCCTCGGTCAACATGGCGATCATCCTGCTGAAGGAAACGGCGCTGCTGTCGCTGATCACCGTGCCCGAGATGACGATGACCGCCTCGGCCATCGGGTCGCAGGAATACGCCTTTGTCGAGGCGATGCTGCTTCTGGCGCTGACCTACTGGATCCTCGTCGAACTCGCCGGGCTGCTGGGGCGGCTCGCGGAAAAGAAACTCTCAAGATACAGGCTGGCCAAGGCATGAGCGATACGGCGATTTCCGTTCAGCATCTGGTGAAACGCTTCGGCACGACCACCGTGCTGGACGACATCACCCTGCAGATCCCGCGCGGGCAGGTGTCCTGTCTGATCGGCCCCTCCGGGTCGGGCAAATCCACCCTGCTGCGCTGCATGGCCTTTCTGGAAGAGGCGACCGAGGGCTCGATCTTCATCGAGGGCGATCCCTTGGGCTTTGTCTATGACGGGGCGGGCAAGCGGCAGCGGCAGGCGGCGTCAGAGCTGCGGCGGGTGCGGTCGCGCATCGGCATGGTGTTCCAGCAGTTCAACCTGTGGCCGCACATGACCGCCCTTGGCAACGTGGCCGCAGCCCTGCGCCGGGTGCGCGGCCTGTCCCGGTCCGAGGCCGAGGCCAAGGCGCTGGCGCAGCTGACCAAGGTGGGGCTGGAAAACCGCGCGGGGCACTACCCCTCGCAGCTGTCGGGGGGCCAGCAGCAGCGCGTTGCCATCGCCCGCGCGCTGGCGCTGGAGCCCAAGATCATGCTCTTTGACGAGGCGACATCGGCGCTTGATCCCGAACTGACGGGCGAGGTGCTGAACGTGATGCGCGGGCTGGCCGAAGAGGGCATGACCATGGTCGTGGTCACGCATGAGATCGGCTTCGCCGCCACCGTGGGCAGCCAGCTCAGCTTTCTGGATCAGGGGCGGCTGCTGTTCACCGGCCCGCCTGCCGAGGTGTTCGCCAAGCCGCGCCATCCGCGGCTGGAGCAGTTTCTGGACACCTATCTGGACCGCGGCGCCTCGACCCTGGTCTGAGGGGGCGCTGATCCGACATGGCCGCCGCCGCATCTCCTCGCCTGTCCCTGCATGACCGCATCCTGTCGGATCTGGAAAGCCGGATCCTGTCCGGGGCGTGGCCGCCCGGCCATCGCATCCCCACCGAACAGGAGCTGCGCCAGACCTACGGCTGTTCGCGGATGACGGTGAACAAGGTGATGACCCAGCTCGCCAATGCCGGGCTGGTGCTGCGGCGGCGCAAGACCGGGTCCATCGTCATGCCGCAGAAATCGCAGACGGCGATCCTTGAAATCAAGGACATCCGCGAGGAGGTGACGGCGCGCGGCGGCATCTACCGCCACGAAATCCTGACCCGCAGCACCCGCCCCGCCACCGACAGCGATGCCGCCCGGCTGGGGGTCGATGCCGCGCAGCCGCTGCTGGTGCTGGACTGCCTGCATCTGAGCGACGAGGCGCCGTTCTGTCTGGAAGAGCGGGTCATCAACCTGTCCGTGGCGCCCGAGGCGGCGGAGGAAAGCTTTGCCGCCATGGCGCCGGGGGTCTGGCTGCTGCGGCACATCCCGTGGAACGAGGCAGAGCACCGGATCGCCGCCGTGGGCGCGCAGGCCCCGGTGGCGGCGCTGCTGGATCTGGAGGCGGGCACGCCCTGTCTGGTGATGGAGCGGCGCACATGGCGTCAGGGGGAGCCGGTGACGGCGGTGCGGCTGACCTATCCGGGCGCTGCCAACACGCTGAGCGCGCGGTTCACCCCGTCTCAGGGCTAGGGATCCACGCGACCGGCCCTCCCGATCGGGCCGCGGGGATCGGGGTCAGATGGTCTTTTCGCCGGGCATGTGGCTGCGGCAGCGCCACCCGGTCACGCGGTAGCTGGGATGGGTTTCCACCCAGCGCGCCAGTTCCGGCTGCGCGCCCATCAGGCAGGCCATGGGCGTCAGGTCGGTGTAAAGCAGGCTGCGCTGCTGGCATTGGTCGGGCGCTGTGCTGAGACAGGCCACGAAAAGAAGTTCGATCATGGAGCACCTCTGTCAATTGCGGCAAATGTCGTCATAGTGAATCTGGCCGGAATTTCCTAAACCTGAGTTCACAGGATCGCGCGGGGAATGCTGCGATGCAGCAATCTGGCCAAATTTGCGCAGCCCGGTGATGCCGTGCCCGAACAACAGGCAAGTCTAGGACAAGAGGCCCTCTTGGCAAGGACGCATTCCGTGTCACTCAGAACCCGGCTGGTGCTGGGGGCGGCGCTGCTGGGGGCGGCGGCCCTGCTGACGGCGGGGCTGCTGGTGCTGGGGCTGGGCAATGTGTCGGACCGGCTGGGTGCTGCGCTGGCCGCCGAAAAGCGGGTGGAACGTCATGCGGCGCTGTCGTCGCAGGCGGCAAGCTTTCTGGTGGTGGCGACCGAGGCGGTGCAGAGCGAACCCGATGCGGCGGCGCGGCTGGCGCGGATGGATCCGGCGGTGCGCGCGCTGGAGGACACGTTTGTCCGGCTGCGCCGCGATCTGGAACAGGCGGTGGGCGAACAGGCGGCGCTGGGGCTGGACGCGCAGTCGCGCCGCGCCACGCAAAGCCTTGGTCTGGCCCGGATGGAGGCGCTGCTGCGCAGCACGCTGGACGGGCTGGCGGCGACGGGCCCGCGCGAGCGGCTGCAGGCCTCGCTCGACCGTTTCGCCAGCGGGTTCGACATGCTGCTGAACGAGGCGGTCAGCGACGAGTTGCGCGCCCGCGCCATGGTCCTGCGCGGCATCGACGAGATGCGGGCGCGGCTGACGCTGTGGGCCGGGCTGATCGCGCTTGCGGTGGTGGGGCTGCTGGGGCTGTTCGTCTTCGGGCTGGTGCGCCCGCAGCTGCGGCGGCTGGATCTGCTGATGGGGGCGGCGCGGCAGATCGGGCGGGGGGATTTTGCGCTGGCTCTGCCCGAAGGTCCGCGCGACGAGATCGGCACGCTGTTCACCGAAACCCGGCGCATGGCGGGCGCGCTGGCAGAACGCAGCGCCACCGTGGAGGCGGAATGGGCGCGGCTGAACGAGACCATCGCGGCGCGCACGGCGGAACTGCGCGAGGCCAATGCCCGGCTTGCCCGCATCGATGGCGACCGCCGCCGGTTCTTCGCCGATATCAGCCACGAACTGCGCACGCCGCTGACCGTCATCCTGATGGAGGCACAGCTGGGCCGCGCGGGCACGCCGGAACCGCAGGCGGCCTTTGCCACGATCGAGGCGCGGGCGCTGCGGCTCAACCGCCGGATCGACGATCTGCTGCGGGTGGCACGGTCCGAAAGCGGGCAGCTGGCGCTGGACCGCGCGCCCTTTGATCTGGGGCAGGCGGTGACCGAGGCGCTGGAAGAAACGCAGGCGGAACTGCGCGCGGCAGAGATGGCGGTGCATCTGCCCCCGCTGCCGCAGGTTCAGGTGCTGGGCGACCGCAACTGGGCGCGGCAGGTGATCGCCGGGCTGATCCGCAACGCCATCCGCCACGCCCGCAGCGGCGGCCATCTGGCGCTGCGCCTGTCGCCCGAAGGCGAGGTGGCGGTGATCGACAACGGCCCCGGCATTCCGCCCGACCGGCAGGCGGGGCTGTTCGACCGTTTCGCCCAAGGCGACGGGCCCGCGCGCGGCGAAGGCTTCGGCATCGGTCTTGCGCTGACGGCATGGGTGATGCAGGCGCAGGGCGGGCAGGTCAGCCTGCGAAGCCCGGTGCCGCGCGCCGAGGCGCTGGGGCAGGCGCCGGGCACAAAGCTGTGCGTGGCATTGCCCCGGGCCGCGGGCTAGGATCCGGACATGACCAACGCGACCTCCATCCTGATCGTGGATGACGATCCCGAAATCACCTCGGCCCTTGCGCGGGGGCTGGCGCTGCACGGCTATGCCACGCTGGTGGCGCATCGCACCGAAACCGCGCTGGACCATCTGCGCCGCGCGCTGCCCGGGGCCGCCATCGTCGATGTGATGCTGGGCGGCGAAAGCGGGCTTGATCTGGTGCGCGCGCTGCGGGCCGAGGGCCACGGCCTGCCGGTGGTGATGCTGTCGGCGCTGTCGGATGTGGAGGATCGCGCCGCCGGGCTGGAGGCGGGGGCGGATGATTACATCGTCAAACCGTTTTCCTTCGACGAACTCGTGGCCCGGCTGAAGGTGCAGGAACGCCGCTCAGAGGCGGCGCGCCCCCGTCCCGTGCTGCTGGATCCGGCGCGCCGCCTGCTGTCCGATGGCCGCCGCGAGGTGGCGCTGACCGACCGGGAATGCGCGCTGCTCTGCCATCTGGTCGACCATGCGGGGACGGTGCAAAGCCGGGGTGCGATTTTTGACGCGCTCTGGGCCTCTGACGGAAGCAGCGCCGAAAACGTGGTGGATGTCTATCTGGGATACCTGCGCCGGAAGCTGGCGCCGATGGAAGATTTCGGATTTGACATCAAGACCTTGCGCGGGCGCGGCTTTGTTCTGGAGGGCCGGGCGCCGGGTTACGGACGGCTGAGCATTGCGACCTAAGTCCCGGTCGCTCTTAGAGATTAAGAATTGCTTGGAATCGTCGGGCTGACGACTATGTAAAGACTGGCAACGACATTCTGAAGGAGAAACACCATGGCCTGGACCAAGCCTGTGATCCGCGAAATCGAATGCGGCATGGAAATCAACATGTACGGACCGGAAGAGGACGGCGTCCTGTTCTGATCCCTTGCGCGCGGAGGCCAAGCAATTGATCCGCGCGCATATCCTTGGGGCGGCGGCAGGTGGCGGATTGCCGCAATGGAATTGCGGCTGCCCGAACTGTCGGCTTGCGCGGGACGGGGAGATCCCGCCGCAGAGCCAGTCTTCGCTTGCCGTCAGCGCCAACGGAACCGACTGGGCGGTGCTCAACGCCTCGCCCGATATCCGCGACCAGCTGCGGCGCTGCCCTGCGCTGCACCCGACCGGTCTGCGGACCATGCCGCTGCGGTCTGTGCTTCTGACCAATGGCGACATCGATCATGTGGCCGGGCTGCTCACATTGCGCGAAATGCAGCCCTTCACCTTATATGCCACCGGCGAAATCCTTGCGGAGATCGCAGCGAACCCGATCTTCGGGGCGCTGAACAGTCAGGTGGTGGCGCGACGCGCCGTCGGTCTCGAGACGCCGGTGGAGATCGCGCCGGGGCTCGAGGCGCTGCTGTTTCCTGTGCCGGGAAAGGTGCCGCTTTACCGGGAAGGCGCGGTGGTGGAGACCGGCCTTCTCGGCGAGCTTACCGTGGGGGTCGAACTGCGCGCGGGCACGGCCCGTGCCTTCTACATTCCCGGCTGTGCGGCGGTGGATGACGGCCTGCGCGCGCGGATTTCCGGCGCCGACCTGCTGTGCTTTGACGGCACGCTCTGGCGTGATGACGAGATGATCCGCGAAGGGCTGGGCCAGAAGACCGGGCAGCGCATGGGGCATATCTCGATGTCCGGGCCCGGCGGATCGCTGGCCGCGCTGGCGGATGTCCCGCTGGGCCAGCGGGTCTATGTGCATATGAACAACACCAATCCCGTGCTGCGCCCCGGATCGTGCCAGCGGGCCGAGGCCGAGGCGGCGGGATGGATCATCGGTCAGGACGGGATGGAGCTGACGACATGACCGCCACACGCGAAGAGTTCGAGGCCCGGCTGCGCCAGATCGGAGCGGAGCGCTACCACGACCTGCATCCGTTCCACCACCGCCTGCATGGCGGCGGCTGCACCCCGGACGAGGTGCGGGCCTGGGTCATCAACCGCTATTATTACCAGCATTCCATCCCGATGAAGGACGCAGCCTTCATGTCGCGGGTGGAGGATCCGGCGCTGCGCCGCGCGTGGCGGTCCCGGATCGAGGATCACGACGGCACCGACACCAACGAAGGCGGCATCCGGCGCTGGCTGCGGCTGGCGGCGGCGGTGGGGCTTGATCCCGACTATGTCGCCTCCTGTCAGGGCGTGATGCCCGCCACCCGCTTTGCCGTCGATGCCTATGTGCGCTTCGTCCGCGACAAGACGCTGCTGGAGGCGGTGGCCGCCTCGCTGACCGAACTTTTCGCGCCGAAGATCCATGCCAACCGCATCGAGGGCCTGCTGCGCAACTATGCCTTCGCCGATGACGCGGCGCTTTCCTATTTCCGCAACCGGCTGAACGAGGCGCCGAAAGACGTGGCCTTTGGTCTGGCATGGGTGCTGGATCATGCCGACACGGCGGAAAAGCAGGAAATGGCCGCTCGCGCGCTGATGTTCAAGACGGATGTGCTGTGGTCGCAGCTGGACGCGCTGTGGGGCGCTTATGTGGAGCCCGCGCGCATTCCCCCCGGCGCATGGCGCCCCGGCGAGGGGCTGGCCCCGGGGGCGGAGGCCGCGTGATGGAGCCCGCCGAGATCCCGCTGCTGCCAAGGGGTGTCCGCCTGCATCACGACCGGGTGCGCGATCAGTGGGTGCTGCTGGCCCCCGAACGCGCGATCACGCTGGATGCGGTGGGTCATGCCATCCTGTCCGAAGTGGACGGGCAGCGCAGCTTTGGCCAGATCACCGCGCTGCTTGCCGACCGTTACGCCGCGCCACAGGCGCAGATCGCCGAGGATTGCGCAGGGTTCCTGCGCGCCCTGCGCGACCGCCGTTTTCTGGAGGTTGCCTGAGCCGCTGCCTGCCCGCCGCTGACCCGAAGGAGCCAGTCATGAGCCAAGCCCGCCCCCCCATCGCCATGCTGGCCGAGCTGACGCATCGCTGTCCGCTGGCCTGTCCCTATTGCTCCAACCCGCTGGATCTGGCGCGTCAGGATCAGGAACTGGATACCGCGCGCTGGACGGACGTGTTCAGGCAGGCCGCCGATCTGGGCGTGCTGCAGCTGCATCTGTCGGGCGGGGAACCCGCCAGCCGCCGCGATCTGGCGGATCTGGTGCGCGCCGCGCGGGAGGCGGGGCTTTACACCAACCTCATCACCTCGGGGATCGGGCTGTCGGAGCGGCGGCTGCGCGAGCTGGACGCGGCGGGGCTGGACCACATCCAGCTGTCGCTGCAGGGCACCACGCCGGAAATGGCGGACGAGATCGGCGGCTATCGCGGCGGCTTTGCCCGCAAGATGGAGGTGGCGCGCTGGATCGGCGAGATCGGCTTTCCGCTGACGCTGAACGCGGTGCTGCACCGGCGCAACCTGCATCAGCTGCCCCGCGCCATCGACATGGCGCTGGAGATGGGCGCCCGCCGGATCGAGGTGGCGACGGTGCAGTTCCACGGCTGGGCGCTGCAGAACCGCGACGCGCTGATGCCGACGCGGGATCAGGCGCGGCAGGCCGACCGCGTGGTGCAGGAGGCGCGGCTGCGGCTGAAGGGGCGGCTGGTCATCGACTATGTGCCCGCCGACTACCATTCCGATTACCCCAAGCGCTGCATGGGCGGCTGGGGGTCCACCGGGCTGAACGTCACGCCGGACGGGCTGGTGCTGCCCTGCCACGCGGCGCAGACCCTGCCGCATCTGAGCTTCGAGTCGGTGCAGGACCGGCCCTTGGCAGAGATCTGGTATGACAGCGCCGCCTTCAACGCCTATCGCGGCACCGACTGGATGCAGGAGCCCTGCAGCAGCTGCGAGCGCAAGACGGTGGATTTTGGCGGCTGCCGCTGTCAGGCCATGGCGCTGGCGGGCGATGCGGCGGCGACCGATCCGGTCTGCATCAAATCCCCCCATCACGGCGCGCTGCAGGAGCGCACCGCCGCCCATGCCGCGGCAGAGGATGCGCCCCTGACATGGCGCGTGGCGCCGGGGCGCAGCGTGCCGGAACCCGCCGAATAGGCGATACCATCGGTTGAATTGTCCGAATCCCGCAGGCGCGTCACGCTTGCACCGGGGCAGCGGCCATGAGGCCCGGCCCCCATGGGAGGGAACACACACATGGGCATTCTGTCGAAACTCTTTGGCGGCGACAGCAGCAGCACGGCCAGCCCGGCCGCGCCGCGCTACGCGCATATCAAGATTCATCCGCAGGTGGACGGGGGCGTCAAGCCGACCTCCCCCGGATTTCAGGGCGGCACGCTGACCTGCAAATGCCGGACCAAACCGGTCAAGGTGCAGGTCAGCGGCCAGACCGCGCATAACCACGTCTGCGGCTGCACCAAATGCTGGAAACCCTCGGGCTCCGTGTTCAGCCAGATCGCGGTGGTGGGCCGGGACAAGGTGCGGGTGACGGAGAATGGCGACAAGCTGGACATCGTCGATCCGAACGCCGCCATCCAGCGCCATGCCTGCCGCGAATGCGGCGTGCATATGTATGGCCGGATCGAAAATACCGGCCATCCGTTCCACGGGCTGGATTTTGTGCATACCGAACTGTCGTCGGAGCGGGGCTGGGCCGCGCCGGAATTTGCGGCCTTTGTCTCCTCGATCATCGAATCGGGGGTGGAACCGTCGCGCATGGAGGGCATCCGCGGACGTCTGCGCGAACTGGGGCTGGAGCCTTATGACTGTCTGTCGCCGCCGCTGATGGACGCGATCGCCACGCATGTGGCCAAGCAAAGCGGCGCACTGAAGGCGTAATTCCGCAGGCTCGGGGGTGCCGGTGAGGTGCCCCCAAAACCGTTGCATGCAAGGGGATACATGCGCTAGCCTCCTGTCAGGGAGGACTTTTCATGCTACACGAACCTGTGTCCCAGGTGCCGGGGAAGGTGTGTTCCGTTGTCATTGTCGATGACCATCCGCTGTATGGCGATGCACTGACAGCGGCGCTGAACCTTGTCTTTCCGGCAGCCGAGGTGAGGGCGGCACGCACGCTGGGTGCTGCCCTTGAACTGATCGGGCAGGGCTTCGCCCCCGATCTGGTGATGTTCGATCTGAAACTGCCCGACGTGACCGGAATCAGCGGCTTTCAGAAGCTGCGCGACCGGATCCCCGACACGCCGATCCTCGTCATTTCCTCGCTGACCTCGGTGGAGGTGGTGGAGGCGCTGATGGAGGAGGGGGCCGCGGGCTTTCTGCCCAAGGATGCCTCGGCTCAGGTGCTGAAGCTGGTGCTGCAGGAGGTGGGGATGGGCCGCAAGTTCGTGCCCAATGATTACCGCCGCGCCGATCCGCGCGTGCCTGCGGGCGCGCTGCCCTGTGACAAGATGGCCTCGCGGCTGGCCGGGCTGACCCCGCAGCAGACGCGGATCATCCGGCTGATCTGCGAAGGCAAGGCCAACAAGCAGATCGCCTATGAACTGTCGCTGGCCGAAGCCACGGTCAAGGCGCATATCACCGCGCTGCTGCGGCGGCTGGGGGTGCAGAACCGCACGCAGGCGGCGGTGCTGATGGAAACGGGCCAGCTTGGCCCGATCACCGGGCCGACCGATCCGGACGCCCGCGCCTTTCTCAGCCACTAGGAGGAGGCGCCCGTGCCGCTTGACCGCAACCGCCCGGCTTTTGTGGGGGTGGCGGTTTCCGCCGCCACCGATCCGCAGGCGGCAGTTGCCGAAGCCGTGCGCCAGCTTGATCTGGCCGACACCTGCTTCGTGCTGGCCTTCGTGCCCGAACGCCTGCCGCTGGGGCCCTTGGCCGAGGCGCTGGAGACGCATCTGACCGGGGTGCCGGTCTTTGGCTGCACCACGGCGGGCCAGATCACCCCCGACGGCTATGACACCACGGCGCTGCTGCTGATCGCCTTTCCCCGGCGGCATTTCCGCTGCGCCTCGCAGTTCATCACGCCGCTGAATCCCATCTCGATCAAGCAGATCGCCGCTGACACCCGGCGGCTGTCGGCGCAGTTCCGGCACACGGCGGGCTGGGAACGGCTGGCGCTGGTCTTTGCCGACGGGCTGTCGAAACAGGAGGATCTGCTGGCCTCCACGCTGGAAAGCAGTCTGGGCGACGTGCCCTTTTTTGGCGGCTCGGCGGGCAACGGGCTGGATTTCCGCGAAACCTTCGTGCTGCATCACGGCCAGTTCCACAGCAATGCCGCGCTGCTGCTGCTGCTGGAAACCGATCTGGGCTTTGCCGGGCTGGGCTTTGACCATTTCCTGCCAACCGCGACGCAGATGGTGGTGACCGACGCCATCCCCGAGGAGCGGCTGGTGCTGGAAATCAACGGCGCCCCCGCCGCGCTGGAATATGCCCGGCTGGTGGGCTGCAGCGTCGACCAGCTTTGCCCCCGGGTCTTTGCGGAAAACCCGGTTCTGGTGCGCCACAACACCACCTATCACGTGCGCGCCATCCATTCCGCCAGCGCCACGCAGGCGCTGTCCTTCCTGTCGGCCATCGATGTGGGGCTGCTGCTGACGCTGGGCCGGGGCAAGGAAATCCTGCGCACGCTGGAGACGGGGCTGGACGTGACCAGCCCCGAAGGCCGCGCCCCCGATTTCATCCTTGGCTTCGACTGCGTGCTGCGCAAGCTGGAGATCGAACAGAAAGACCTTGGGCCGCAGGTCTCGGCCATCCTGCGTGACCGGCGGGTGCTGGGGTTCAACACCTATGGCGAACAGCATTGCGGCGTGCATGTGAATCAGACCTTTGTGGGCGTCGCGTTTTTTGAACCGGCGCGACGGAGCCTGCATTGATAAATCCCGACGATCCGCTGGACATTCAGGTGGCCAAACAGGCGCGCATCATCGATGCGCTGGTGCAGCGTGCCAACCGGCAGCACGAACTGGGCACCTCCGCCTATGGCGCCTTCCAGCAGGCCATCGCGCTGCAGGGGCAGATCTGGGCCAAGACGCGCGATCTGGAACGCGCCTCCACCGAACTGGAACAGGTGCGGCTGGAACGCGAACGCTCCCGCCGCAATCTGGCCGATGCGCTGGCCGCGATGGAGGGCGGCTTTGCCCTGTTCACCGACGGGCGGCTGGAGCTGTGGAACGACCTTTTCCAGACGCTGCTGCCGGATCTGGCCGACCGCATCCTGCCCGGGCTGAAGATCGAACGCTATTTCGAGGCGCTGCGCAGTTCCGCCCATCTGCGCACCGCCGATCCCGTCACCATCGAGGTGGTGCGCGAGGCCCGCCGCGCCATGGTGGGCACGGCGGCGCTGTCCTTCACCTGCGAGCTTGCGGGGGACCGCTGGTATCAGTTCGGGCTGCAGCGCACCTCCGAGACGGGCATCGTCATCCTGCAGACCGAAATCACCGGCATCGTGCGCCGCAACCGGTCGGAAAAGGAAAACCTGATCGACCGGCAGGCGCATTACCTGCAGGCCGCCTTTGACAATATGGGCTCCGGCATCTGCACCTTCTCCGGCGACGGGGCCGTGCTGATGCACAATGACCGGTTCCGCGACCTTCTGGGTCTGCCCTTCACGCTGCTGCAGAAGGGCCGCGCCCTGTCAGAGATCATGGGCTTCATCCAGACCAACGGCCTGATCCTCGACTCGCAGGCGCTGGATTTCGAACTGTGGGAGGACCGGCTGAACCGGCAGGGCCGGGTGCGCAAGCGCATGCGCCATGTCTCTGGCCGGATGCTGGATCTGCATGCCCACCGGCTGCCCGACCGCGGCTTCATCCTTGACGTGCGCGATGTCACGCTGGAAAGCCGCCTGACCGAAATGCTGGAAAAGCGCGTCGAGGAGCGCACCGAAGAACTGACCCACACCAACCGCCGCCTCACCGCGCAGTATCAGGCGCAGGCCCGGGTGGAGGAAGAACTGCGCATCGCCAAGGAAAAGGCCGAAGCGGCGGTGCGGTCCAAGACGCGCTTTCTGGCCGCCGCCAGCCACGACCTGCTGCAGCCGATCAATGCCGCCAAGCTGCTGATCTCCACGCTCAGCGAACTGGCGCAGGGCGGCACGCTCGCCCCCACGGTGGAGCGGCTGGAAGGCTCCTTCACCTCCATCGAACAGCTGCTGCATGCGCTGCTGGACATCTCGCGGCTGGATTCCACGCAAAGCGCGGTGTCGCCCAGCGATGTCAGTCTGGGCCCGCTGATGCGCGGCATCATCGCGGATCAGGCGCCGCTGGCCGCCCGCAAGGGGGTGCAGCTCGACATCGTGCCCTGTTCGGTCTTCGTGCGGTCGGATCCGCGCTTCCTGCTGCGGTCGATCCAGAACCTCGTGGTCAATGCCATCCAGTATACCGACAGGGGCGGTCGCGTGCTGGTGGGCTGCCGCAGGCGCGGCGACGAGGTGGTGCTGCAGGTCTGGGACACCGGCATGGGCATCTCCAAGGAGGACCAGACCCGCATCTTCGAGGAATTCACCCGCGCCGACAACGTGCCGCCGGGAGCCGGCATGGGGCTGGGCCTGTCCATCGTCGACCGCACCTGCCGCCATCTGGGGCACAAGGTGGCGGTGCGGTCGAAACCGGGCGTGGGCTCGGTGTTTTCCATCACCATGGCCGTGGTCCCGGGCATCGCGCGCCCCTGCGCGGACCGCCGCCCCGTCGCCGCCGAAACCGGCCCCGCCGACATGGATCTGATCGTGCTCTTGGTGGAAAACGACGCGGACGTGCTGTTTGCCACCACGCAGAAGCTGGAAAGCTGGGGGGCCAGCGTTCTGGCCGTGTCCTCCACCGCGGCGGCGCTGCAGGCGGTGCGCGACATCGGCATGCCGCCCGACATCCTGCTGGCCGATTACCAGCTGGATGGCAGCGACACCGGGCTGGAGGCGATCCGCGCGCTGCGGCAGGAAACCGGCACCAGCCTGCCCGCCATCATGATCACCGCCGATCACAGCGCCGAACTGGTGCGCACCGGCGCGCGCATGGGCTTCACCGTGCTGACCAAGCCGGTGGAACTGTCCCGCCTGCGCCCGCTGATCGACTGGAAGACCCGGGCGCGCCGCAGCGCCCCCGCCGAAAGTCTACAATGACAGCCCGCCCGCAGCGCGTAGGCTTGGACAAAAGGGAGGACATCTGATGCGCAAGACCATCGCACTCTGCTGCGCGCTCGCGGCTCTGGGCGGCCTGCCCGCGGCGCTCTCCGCGGCGGAAACGGCCACCTATGACCTGCTGTTCCGCTCGGGCACGCTGGACGACCTGCCGCGCGACCAAGCGCTGATCTATCACCGCGAGGTCAGCAACAGCCTGACCCCGGATGCCGCCACGCGCGACACCGGAGACATCGCGCTGTCCTTCTCCGACGGCGTCGCCGAACAGGCCGACCTGCAGTTCCGGCAGGACGGCAAGCACCGCAATCTGGGCAGCTTTCCCGCCAGCGTCGGCAATCCGATCATCATGTATTTCTACGAAACCGTGGTGCGCGACATGGCCGAAACCGCAGGCGGCTCGCCCTTCTACATCCGCAACCGGGTGAAGGACGCGCTGACCCGGCAATGGGCCGAAACCCCCGGCACCGCCAGCTATGACGGTCAGACCGTGGCGACGCGCAGCGTGACGCTGCGCCCCTTTGCAGAGGATCCGAACCGTGCCGCCATGCGCGGCTTCGGCGATCTGGCGCTGACCGTCACCATGTCCGACGCGGTGCCCGGCTGGTATCTCAGCCTCGAGGCGCATGTGCCCGGCGCCGAAGCCGACACCCCCGTTTATCATTCCGACCTGCGCTTCCAGACGCTGGAGCCGCAGTCATGATCCGTCTCGCCGCAGCCCTCGCCCTCTGCGCCAGTCCCGCCCTCGCGCAGGGGGTGGCCGAGCGGCTGAACGACTACCCGACAGAGGCGCGGGCGGATTACGTCTTTGCCTGCATGGCCAGCAACGGCCAGAGCCGCGAGGTCCTGCGCCGCTGTTCCTGTTCCATCGACGAAATCGCCGCCATCCTGCCTTACGAGGGCTATGTGGAGGCAGAGACGGTGCTCTCCCTGCGTCTCACCGGGGGCGAACGCATGGCCATCTTCAGCAATGCCACCGCCACCACGGCGCTGGTGGCGGATCTGCGGCGCGCGCAGGCCGAAGCGGAGATGATCTGCTTCTGAGCCACCTTCATCTTGCCCCTAAACTCCACGGGGGTGCGGGGGTGTGAAACCCCCGCGCTCCGGCAGCGGGGCTTGCCTCAGCTTTCGGCCTTGGGCAGCACCTGTTCGAACAGGTTGCCCTCGGTGTCGGTGGCGCGCACCTNTGTGAAACCCCCGCGCTCCGGCAGCGGGGCTTGCCTCAGCTTTCGGCCTTGGGCAGCACCTGTTCGAACAGGTTGCCCTCGGTGTCGGTGGCGCGCACCTGCAGCGCGGGCGCGCCATTGTCGTCATAGCTGAAGCGGAACACCGGGTTTTCGCTGATCGAAATCCCGCCCGTCAGCGTGAACAGCACCTCATCGCCCTGCCGCACCTCCAGCGAGTCGATAAAATGCGCGGGCACGAACAGCTGTGTGACCTGATCGCGCTGCAGGCCCGAATAATTGGGATGGCGGATCATGATCTGCGCTTCACGCCGCGCGGTCGACTGCTGCGGCATGGCCCCGCCAAAAAGCCGCAGCCGCATCTGGCCCATATCGGCCAGCGCCTGCGCCGGATCCTTGGTCGCGGGCGCCGAACAGCCGCCCGAGGCCTTGACGAACCGGCCTCCCATCCGCAGCCCTTCGGGCGTCTGCGCGATGACGCGCACGTTGGAATACTGGTTGACCCGCACCCGCAGCTCAAACTCCAGCGGCGCCATGGCGGGGCCAAAGCTCAGTTCTGCCGCCACCGGCGCGGGGTTTTCGT
The DNA here is from genome assembly GCF_035481585.1 of Salipiger marinus. Lineage (NCBI taxonomy): Bacteria > Pseudomonadati > Pseudomonadota > Alphaproteobacteria > Rhodobacterales > Roseobacteraceae > Salipiger > Salipiger marinus. The sequence continues at coordinate 91,189 of NZ_JAYKSL010000021.1, forward strand.
CCACGACCACCACCGCCCCGGTGATGACAGCCGACGGATCGGTCTGCCGGATCACCACCGGCACCGTGGCCGCGTCATGGGCGCGATAGGGGGCCTCGACCGTGAACAGCCCCTCCGCCGGGGCAAGATCGGCTGCGCCGGTCACATCCTCGCGCAGCATCTCCCATGTCGGGCTGTCGGTCAGCGGGTTCTGCGCAGTCTCTGCCTGTGCCGCGCCGGTCAGGGCAACGGCCAGCATCACGGCACGACTCAGTGGGGTCACCATCGGCTCCTCCTCCTCTGGCATCCCCCCATTATGCCAGATCCGGCGCCCCGGCGATATGCCGCCAAAGGTCGGTCTGGCGGGACAGGCACGCGGGGCGAAGGCTGGGTGCCGGAGGCTGCCATGTTCGAAGCGATCCTGACCCTGTGCCTTGCCGCGGGCGAGCCCTGCCGCCCGGTGCTGCTGCCCGGCCATGAGGCGGCGCAGGCCGCTGCCTGCGCCGCATCGCTCGCCACCGCAGCGCTGCCCGACTGGCCCGGTCTCGTGGCCAAAGGCCCGCCCGACTGTCAGCCGGTGGCAGAGCCGCTGACGGTCACAGAGATCGCGCCGGGGGTTTTCGTGCATACCGGGCAGGTGGCCGAACCGGAGCCCGGCAATGCCGGGGATGTCGCCAATCTGGCCTTCGTCATCGGATCAGACTCGGTGGCGGTGATCGACAGCGGCTCCTCCCGCCAGATCGCGGAGCGGCTGTGGCGGGCGATCCGCGTCCGCACCGACCTGCCGGTGCGCCATGTGATTCTGACCCATATGCACCCCGATCACGTCTTCGGCGCCACGCTCTTCGCCGAAACCGGGGCAGAGGTGATCGGCCATGCCAGCCTGTCGCGGGCGCTGGCCGACCGGGCCGACAGTTACACCGCCAGCTTCTCGCGGCTGTTGGGGCCCGGCTTCCTCGGCTCCGCCCTGCCGCAGGTCACGCGCGGGCTGGACGAGATCGCAGAGCTGGATCTGGGCGGGCGCGTGCTGGACCTGCGCCCATGGCCGCTGGCGCATAGCGGCACCGATCTGACCGTGTTCGACCGGCAGAGCGGCATCCTTTTTGCCGGGGATCTGGTGTTTGACGACCATACCCCCGCGCTGGATGGCAGTCTGACCGGCTGGCAGCAGGTGCTGGAGGATCTGGCGGCCCTGCCCGTCACGCGGCTGGTGCCGGGCCATGGCGGGCCGGTGCTGGACTGGCCCGAGGGGGCAGCCCCGCAGCGCCGCTATCTGGAGGTGCTGGCCCGCGACACCCGCGCCGCCATCGCGGCGGGCGATCGGCTGGGGCAGGCGATTCCCCATGTCGCCGCCTCGGAAGCCGGGCAGTGGCGGCTGTTTGACACCTTCAACCCGCGCAATGCCACGCAGGCCTTCACCGAACTGGAATGGGAGTGACCGCTCAGCCCGCCAGCGCCGCCTGCAACAGCTTGGAAATGGCGTAAAGCCGCTGTTCCAGCAGCACCGGCGTCTCGCAGACATAGGTCAGCGACCGCTGCCGGTCGGTATAGATGCGCTCGTCCCAGTCCACCTGTTCCTCCAGCGCGTCCACCCGGTCGTAATCGGGATCCGTGCCCTGCATCAGGCTGTCCATCTCGGTCCGTGCCGACTCGATCCGTTCGGCCAGCGCGATCTGGCTCAGCGAATAGTCCCCGATGCCAGAGATGATGCGGCTGCGCCGCTGCGCCAGACGGTCGAACACCCGCTCGAACACCGCTGTCATCACCGCCGGGTCGCGCCCGTGGCTGGCCACGAACTCCGCCACCAGCTGTTCGGCCTGCGCCATGTCGACCCGGCGCAGCGACAGCGCGGTGCCCAGATCGGCCACGTCCTGTGCCAGAGCGCCGTCCAGCGCCGGACTCTCCACCCCATGCGGCCACATCAGCCCCATCGACAGCGTCTCGACCTTGCGCTGGATGCAGGGCCATTCGGGATCGGTGAAGTCCGCAGCATGAACAGGCAGGGACACGCCCGCCAAGCCCATACAAACCAAGGCTGTTTTCAGTCTTTGCATGATGGTTCTCTCCCTGCTGCGAACTATGGAACAGGGTGGCGCCGGAGTCCATCAGACCGAATACCAACCATTGTCTGCATTGTTCGGGCGAAGCCTGCGCACCCATACTCCGGACAAGCGCCGTCAGTGCGTCAGAATACCGGAGGAGACTTTGATGCGGACACGTGCAGCCGTAGCCCTTGCAGCGGGTCAGCCGC
>NZ_JAYKSL010000022.1:0-5277 GCF_035481585.1 Salipiger marinus
ACGAAGGCAAATCCATCCGCGCCGTGGTGGAATTCTGAGCCATGGACATCGTCTCGGAAAATCGCAGCTTCGGCGGACGGCAGCAGGTCTTCCGTCACCCGTCCAATACCTGCGGCTGCGAGATGACCTTTGGCGCCTATCTGCCGCCGCAGGCGGAAGACAGGCCGGTGCCGGTGCTGTGGTATCTGTCGGGGCTGACCTGCACCCATGAAAACGCCATGACCAAGGGCGGGCTGCAGGAACATGCCGCGCGCCACGGGCTGGCGGTGATCTTTCCCGACACCTCTCCGCGCGGGGAGGGAGTCGCGGATGACGACGCCTATGATCTGGGGCAGGGGGCGGGGTTCTATGTCAACGCCACCCGCGACCCGTGGAAGCCGCATTTCCGCATGTATGACTACATCCTGTCGGAACTGCGCGCGCTGGTGCTGGACCATCTGCCGGTGACGGACCGGCACGGCATCACCGGCCATTCCATGGGCGGTCACGGGGCGATGACACTGGCGCTGCGCAATGCCGATCTGTTCGACAGCCTGTCGGCCTTTGCCCCCATCGCCAATCCGACCCAGTCCGACTGGGGGCGCAAACAGCTGTCGGCCTATCTGGGCGACGACGAAACCGCGTGGCACGCGCATGATTCGACCATCCTGCTCGAAGAACACGGCTGGAAGGACGAGCTGCTGATCGATCAGGGGGCATCGGACCAGTTTCTTGATCTGCTGCGCCCCGAGGCTCTGGCCGCGACCATGGCCCGCCGTCGCCAGCCCGGGATCCTGCGGCTGCAGCCCGGCTACGATCACAGCTATTTCTTCGTGAACAGCTTTGCGGGCGATCATGTCGCCTGGCATGCTGCGCGACTGACTTGACGAACGGAAGGGAAAGGAAGCCCATGATCCTGAGAACGATCGCCACCGCCTGCCTTTTCGCGCTGCCCGCCGTGGCGGCGCTGGCGCAGGATGCCGACATCACCGGCGACGCCGCCAAGGGCGAGAAGGTGTTCCGGAAATGCATGGCCTGCCATGCCGTTGGCGCCGATGCTGCGAACAAGGTCGGACCGGAGCTGAACGGCATCATCGGCCGCGAGGCCGCCGCCGTTGCGGAATTCGAATATTCCGACGCGCTGCAGGCCAAGGCCGGGGAAGGTCTGGTCTGGACGCCGGAAAGCCTTGCGGCATTTCTTGAAAAACCGCGCGACTACGTGAAGGGCACCAAGATGTCCTTTGCCGGTCTGCGCAAGGAAGACGAGCGTGCGGACGTGATCGCGTATCTCGCGCAGTTCGATGCAGAAGGGGGACAGGGATCCTGAAGTCTGCAGACCGCGTGACCGGACGGAGGACGGAGACAGTTCCGGGCACGCGATAAGATCGGCGCTGGCAGGCGTACGGAGACATTCTGCCAGAGCCGGGTTCGGCAACGGACAAGGCAACAAGGGAGAAGGAAATGAATAAGCTTTTGGCTTTCACCTCGGGCATCGCGCTGATCTCGGCCGGCATGGCCAGCGCAAACGAGGATCTGATGACGCTGATGGACGATCCCAACCAGTGGGCGATCCAGACCGGCGATTATGCAAACCAGCGCTATTCGGAACTGGACCAGATCACGGCGGAAAACGTGGGCGACCTGCAGGTGGCCTGGACGTTCTCCACCGGGGTGCTGCGCGGCCACGAGGGTTCGCCGCTGGTCGTGGGCGATACCATGTATCTGCACACGCCCTTCCCGAACATCGTCTACGCGCTGGATCTGTCCGATGACGGCCGGATCAAGTGGAAATACGAGCCCAAGCAGGACACCGACGTGATTCCGGTGATGTGCTGCGACACGGTGAACCGCGGCGTGGCCTATGCCAATGGCAAGATCTTCCTGCATCAGGCCGATACCAAGGTCGTGGCGCTGGATGCCGAATCCGGCGAGGTGCTGTGGGAAGCGGTGAACGGTGACCCCGCCAAGGGTGAAACCAACACCGCCACCGTGCTGCCGGTGAAGGACAAGATCATCGTCGGCATCTCTGGCGGCGAATTCGGCGTGCGCGGCCATGTGACCGCCTACAACATGGAAACCGGCGAGCAGGAATGGCGCGCATGGTCCATGGGTCCGGACAGCGACATCCTGATGGATCCGGAAAAGACCACCCATCTGGGCAAACCCGTGGGCGCGGATTCGGGCACCAACACCTGGGAAGGTGACCAGTGGATGATCGGGGGCGGCACAACCTGGGGCTGGTATTCCTACGATCCCGAGGCCGATCTGATCTATTACGGCACCGGCAACCCCTCCACATGGAACCCGGCGCAGCGCCCCGGCGACAACCGCTGGTCCATGACCATCATGGCGCGTGACCCCGATGACGGCATGGCCAAGTGGGTCTATCAGATGACGCCCCATGACGAATGGGACTATGACGGCATCAACGAGATGATCCTGACCGATCAGGAGATGGATGGCGAGATGCGCAAGCTTCTCACCCATTTCGACCGGAACGGTCTGGCCTACACGATGGACCGTGTGACCGGCGAACTGCTGGTCGCCGAGAAATTCGACCCCGTGGTGAACTGGACCACCGGTGTCGACATGGATCCGGCCTCTGAAACCTATGGCCGTCCTGCCGTGGTGGCGGAATATTCCACCGCGCAGAATGGCGAGGACGTCAACTCCACCGGCATCTGCCCGGCGGCGCTTGGCACCAAGGACCAGCAGCCGGCGGCCTATTCGCCCAAGACCGAAATGTTCTACGTGCCGACCAACCACGTCTGCATGGATTACGAACCCTTCCGCGTCAGCTACACCGCCGGCCAGCCCTATGTGGGCGCCACGCTGTCGATGTATCCGGCTCCGGAAAGCCATGGCGGCATGGGCAACTTCATCGCATGGGACAACATCTCCGGCGAGATCAAGTGGTCGATCCCCGAGCAGTTCTCGGTCTGGTCGGGCGCTCTGGCCACCGCGGGCGACGTCGTCTTCTACGGCACGCTTGAAGGTTATCTGAAGGCCGTGTCGGCAGAAACCGGCGAGGAGCTTTACCGCTTCAAGACCCCCTCGGGCATCATCGGCAACGTGATGACCTACACCCATGAGGAGAAGCAGTATATCGGCATCCTGTCGGGTGTCGGCGGCTGGGCCGGCATCGGTCTGGCGGCGGGTCTGACCAACCCCAATGACGGCCTCGGCGCGGTGGGCGGCTATGCGGCGCTCAGCGACTACACCAACCTCGGTGGCCAGCTGACCGTCTTCGCACTGCCGGACTGATCCGCGCAGACTCCCGGGGGCCGGTCGTGCCGGCCCCCTTCCAGATATCCGAGGACACCCATGATGATGCGAAACGGCATTTCCGGCCTTGCACTTGCCGCCACCCTGACCCTGCTTGCCGGGTCCGTGGTCACGGCCGAGACCAAGGCGGCGGACGATCCCAATCTGGTCGCCGCCTATGACGAAGACGGCCGCTACTACACCGAAGACGACGTGCCCACCTTCAACATTCAGGAAGACGGCACCGTGGACTGGCTGACCTATTCCGGGTTCCGGCGTTACCACGCCGAATGCCATGTCTGCCACGGCCCCGAAGGCGAAGGCTCCACCTATGCGCCCGCGCTGAAGAACTCCGCCATCGACATGGATTACTATGATTTCGTCGATGTGGTGACCAACGGGCGCAAGCGGATCTCGTCGTCGGAAAACTCGGTGATGCCGTCCTTCGGCGATAATCCCAACGTCATGTGCTACCTCGACGACATCTATGTCTACCTCAAGGCGCACGGGTCCGAGGCGATTGCCCGCGGACGCCCTGCCAAGAAAGAGGATAAATCCGATGCTATCCGTGAGGCGGAGAATGCCTGCCTCGGCACATAAGCGCAGGCTCGTCGCCCTTGCGGTCCTGGCGGCACTGGCTCTCTCCCGGGCGGTGCCCGCCACGGCGCAGACCTCGGATCTCGTCTCCACACACGCTTTCCGGGTCTGCGCCGATCCCGCCAATGCGCCCATGTCCACGCAAGAGGGCACCGGCTTTGAAAACCGCCTTGCCGAGCTTTTTGCGGCAAAGCTTGATCTGCCCGTGGCCTATACGTGGTATCCTATGGCCACAGGCTTCGTGCGCAACACGCTCCGCGCCAACCGCTGCGACGTGGTGATCGGCTACGCGCAGGGCGAGGAACTGGTGCTGAACACCAACCATTACATGACCTCGGTCTACACGCTGATCGTGCCGAAGGAGGGTCCGCTGGCGGGGGTCTCCTCCCTTGCCGATCCGGCGCTCCAGGGCCAGCGGCTCGGGATCATTGCGGGCTCTCCGCCCGCCACCCACATGGCGCGCAACGGTCTGATCGGCAAGGCGCGGGCCTATAATCTGGTGGTGGACCGCCGTCACGAAAGCCCGGCGCAGCAGATGCTCGCCGATCTGGAGGCCGGAGAGATCGATGCCGCCGTGCTCTGGGGGCCGATCGGCGGGCCGCTGGTCAAGCAGGAGCATCCCGGACTGACGGTGATCCCGCTACTGAACGAAACGGCGGCGCCGCGTCTGTTCTTCCGCATCACCATGGGGGTGCGGCAGGGGGAAAAGGTCTGGCAGCGCGAGCTGAACTCGCTGATCCGGCGCCATCAGGACGAGATCGATGCCATCCTGACCGAGGCGGGGGTGCCGCTGGTCGCCGATATGGGCACGCAGATGAAGGATCTCGGCCAGTGATCCGGCGGGCGGCGGTCAGGGGGGCGATGATTGTTCTTCTGGCGCTGCCCGGGCTGGCCGCCGCCGGCCCGCCCGAACCTTCCGGCTACCGGATGGACGCCTATCGCGCCCCGGTCCCCGCCACGCTGGCGGGGGCCAAGGTCGTCAGCCCGGAAGAGGCGCACAGCCTCTGGCAGGCCGGGACTGCTGCCTTCATCGACGTGCTGCCGCGCGCGCCCAAACCCGACAACCTTCCCGAAGGCACCATCTGGAACGAACCGCCCCGGCGCAGCATTCCCGGGGCGCTCTGGCTGCCCAATGTCGGCTATGGCGCGCTCGCCGATGTCACGCTGGACTATTTCCGCGCAGGTTTGGCCCATGCCACGGCGGGCGATCCTGCCCGCCCGGTGCTGATCTTCTGCCTCGAGGAATGCTGGATGAGCTGGAACGCTGCAAAACGCGCCCTTGATCTTGGCTACACCGAGGTGCTCTGGCTGCCCGAAGGCACCGACGGCTGGAGCTTCTACGACTATCCCACCGAAATCGTGACGCCGTTCCGGCCCTGACCTTGTGGTGACAGAATGGGGGGTCCGGGATGGGGGGTCCGGGGGGCGAAGCCCCCC
>NZ_JAYKSL010000022.1:5367-88637 GCF_035481585.1 Salipiger marinus
CCCCCCGGCGGTCGCTGCCGCAGGCAGCGAAACCCCTCTCAGAACTCGGTCAGATCCTTCTGCGCGCGGCTCACCGTGCCGTCGGTGTCCTGCATCGTCACCGCCACCTGCCGCGTGGCGCGGGGCACCGACAGGCTTACCGCCGGATTTTCCGACAGCGAAATGCTGCCCGTCACCGTCGCATAAGGCGCGCCGTCCAGATCGATCTGCACCTGCTCGACATAGCGCATGGGCGTGAACAGCAGCGTCACCTGATCCATCTGCATGCCGGAATGGCTGGGATGCGACAGCGCCACATCCAGCCGTTTCTGCGCCCCCGCGCCAGAGGTCAGGGCGCTCAGCCGGGCCGTGGCATCGCCGGGCAGGGGGCCGCCCGCGCTGATCTCGATCTGGCCCAGCGTGGCCAGCGCAAGCTCGGGATCGGTGCCCGGCGGCGCCGAACAGGCCCCCAGCCCCGAGGTTTTGACAAAGCTTTCCGCCACCCAAAGCTGGCCGTCGCTGGTTTCGGCCACCACATGCAGCGGCGTCGGCCCGTTGACGCGCAGCGTGACATCGACAAACACCCGCGCCTGCGGCTCGGCCAGCGCCAACACCGCCGAAACCGGCATGGGGTTGTTGTCCAGCACCAGCGCGATCTGCCCGATCTGCAGCCCCTCGGGCGCCACGACCTGTGCCGCGATCTGGGTGCGGGCATCATTGGCGCTGCGATAGGGCGCGTCGATGGCGATGACGGAGGCGCCGTCGCGCAGCGGGCGGTCACCGTAAAGCTGCGCGGCGATGCCGGGCCAGACCGGATCCTCGGCCATCACCGGACCGGCGGCCAGCAGCGCCACGGCAAGACAGAAGCGTTTCATGGGGAACCTCCGGACAGGATGAAACGGCCAAAAGCACGGGGACCGTCGCCCACCTCGATCTCGTGCACGACGTCCAGCGTGGTGGCGTCGATCACGCTCAGCGTATTGTCGAACCAGTTGGCGACGATCACCAAGCTGCCATCGGCACTGGTGTCGATGCCTTCGGGATAGTCGCCCACCGTCAGCACGGCCCGCTGCTCCAGCGTGGCCAGATCCAGCACGCTGACCGTGCCCGCGTATTGATTGCTGACAAAGGCGGCGCCTTGGGCAAAGGCCACGCCATAGGGGCGGTCGCCCACCGGCACCGTGGCCAGCAGATCGCCCGTATCCGCATCCAGCACGCTGACATCATTGCTGCCGACATTGCCCACAAAAAGCCGCCCGTCCGGGGCGAAGCGCAGCCCGAAGGGCCGCGTGCCGACGCCTGCTCGGTGCCGCAGCTCCAGCGTCTGCGCATCAAAGACCGATACCGCGTCGGCATCCCGGTCGGCGGAGGCCAGCCAGCGCCCGTCCGGGGACAGATCCAGCCCGGCGGGGGCCGCCCCCGTGGCAAGATCCGTCACGGGGGCCAGCGTCTGCGCGTCCAGCACGCGGATCCGCGCCTCATACCAGTCAGAGACAAAGACCCGGCCCCGCGCCGCATCCACCGCGATTCCGATCGGGCCGCCGTCCAGCACGGTCTCGGCCCTCACGGCCAGCGTGTCGGGATCAAGCCGCCGCACCGTCTTGGTCCCGGCGGAGACGGTATAGACCGCCCCCGGCACCACGGCGATGCCCGCAGGCTCCCCGGGCAGCGCCGTCTGCCGCACCTGCGACGCGGTTTGCAGATCCACAAGGCTCAGCGTGGATCCGTTCTGGTTGGTGACATAGGCGATGTCCCCTGCGGCAGGCGCCGCAAGGGCAAGGCACAGCATCAGGGCAAGGTCAGGGCGCGCCAAAGCGCGTGACCAGCGCGTCAAGTCCGGCCTGATACACCGCATCGACAGCGGCAATCGCCGCCTCGTCGTTCAGTTCGGGCGGCGGGTCATTGTTGGGATAGCCGCGATAGAAGGCACCGCGCCATTCCACCACCGATCCGCCGCCCTCGCGCGGCTTGACCGTCAGATGCGCGGAATAGTTGGTGACCGGCAGCACCTCCACCGCCACATCGGTGATGCGGTAGGAATAGGTCATCTTGGCGGCATCGTATTTATACAGCACCTCGGAAATCGTGGGGCCGTCCGCCGCGCCAAGGCGCAGCACGCGGGTGGCGTCGATCTCGTTGCCGCCCTCGCCTTCGGTGGCGGCCACGGCGGGATGCCAGCTCATGTCCTGGAAATTGCCGATGACCTCCCAGACGGCGGCGGGCTCTGCCGCAACCTCGGTGGTCAGGGTGGTTTTCTGCCGCGTGGGGCCGTGGGCCAGCGCCATGCCCGGCACAAGCAAGGCCGCCCCCGCGATCAGCAGCAGTCGTCTTTTCATTCTTCCTCCTCCTTGAAGAACGCGGTTTTCAGGATGTAGCGCATGCCGCGCGTCCAGCTGTCATCGGTGTTGGACCGGATGTCGACCACCCGCCCCATCACCGTCTCGCCGGTCTCCACGTCGCGCAGCTGCAGGTTCATGGACAGGATCAGGTTCGACACCTTCTGCACCTCTCCCACCAGCACGAAGTCGGCGCCAAGCCGCGTGCCCATGCGGGTGTCGCAGCCATAACATTTGGCGGGATTGACCGTGCCTTCCAGCCGCTCCGCCTCGGCGGTCAGATCCAGAAGGGTGATGCCCTCGGCGGTGAACCGGTCGGTCACCAAATCCTCAAGCAGCTGAATTCGCGTGGTTTCTGCGGAATTTTCGCCGAAATACGCGCCCTCTGTGGAGGTGTCGAGAAAGGTCAGGCCCAGAAAGGCGACCTTGGTTCCCGGGCTCAGCATGTCCTGTGCCGCCGCAGGCAGGGCGGTCAGCATCAGCAGCAGAAGGGCGAGGGGGCGTTTCATGCAATCATGCTCGCGCCCGGCGCCGGTTGCGGCAATGCAGCCTTAAGTCTGTGTTCTGACTTTGCCCCGGTGTCTGGCACCCTGTCGGCATGTCCGCCAACCGAGGGTGGACAAGGGAGGAAAGTGTGGAACGCATCCTGAGGATGCTGGCGGCGGGGCTTTTTGTCCTTTTGGCCGCTGGCGCGGCATCGGCCCTTGATATCCGCAGCGCGGTCATCCGGGTCGATTATCCGCAACTTGCGCCCATTTCCCGCTTCGATCTGAAGCCGGAGGATATGGGCTTTGCCGGCGCAATGCTGGCGGTGGAAGACAACGCCACCACCGGACAGTTTCTGGGGCATACCTTCGCGAACGAGACGGTCGCCGTGCCCCCGGAAGAGGCGGAGGCGGCGCTGGACCGTCTGGCCGCCGAGGGCATCCGGATCTTCGTGATCCTTGCCAATGCCGAAGACACCCTGCGCCTTGCCGATCGTGCCGGACCGGACGCGCTGGTGATCAATGCGGGCAGCCCCGCGGAATCGCTGCGGGAGGACCAGTGCCGGGCCAACCTGCTGCATGTGGCGCCCTCGCAGGCGATGCTGGCCGATGCCGTGGCGCAGTTTTCGGTCTGGAAGGGCTGGAAACGCTGGTTCCTTGTCCACGGGTCCAATCCGGCGGATCAGGATGTGGCCGAGGCCTATCGTCAGGCCGCGCGCAAGTTCGGCCTGACCGTGGCGGAAGAGCGCGAGTTCGAGGATACCGGCGGATCGCGCCGGTCCGACAGCGGGCATGTGCTGGTGCAGCAGCGCCTGCCGGTCTTCATGCAGGAGGCAGAGGAGCATGACGTGGTGGTGGCCGCCGACGCGTCGGACGTGTTTGCCCCCTATCTGCCGTTCCATCTGTGGTCGCCGCGTCCCGTCATGGGCGCTGCGGGGCTGCGACCGGTCAGCTTTCACGCCTCGCACGAGGCATGGGGCGCCACGCAGTTCCAGACCCGCTTCGAAAAGCTGACCGGGCGGTATGTGCGCGAAGAGGACTATCAGGCGTGGCTGGCCCTGCGCGTGGTGGGCGAGACGGTGACCCGCGCCGCCTCTGACGACATTGCCACCCTGCGCGCCTATGCGCTGGGGGATGCGTTCGAACTGGCGGCCTTCAAGGGCCAGAAGGTGACCTTCCGCCCGTGGAACGGCCAGCTGCGCCAGCCCATCCTGCTGTTTGACGGGCGCATCACCGTCAGCGTCTCGCCGCAGGACGGGTTCCTGCACCAGACCTCGCCGCTGGACACGATGGGGCGTGACCAGCCCGAGACCGCCTGCACTGCCTTTGACTGATCTTTTTGACCGGGAGAGAGAAATGATCCGACTGCTGACCACCACCGCCTGCGCGGTTCTGGCCCTGAGCGGCCCTGCGCTTGCCAACAAGGTGTTCGTGTCCAACGAGAAGGGCAACACCATTTCGGTGATCGACACCGCCGACTGGTCGGTGCTGACCGAATTCCACGGCGGCAACCGCCCGCGCGGCATCACCATCAGCCCCGATGGCAAGCTGCTGTATGTCTGCGCGTCTGACGATGACCTTGTGCGGGTCTTCGATACCGAAACCTATGAGGAGCTTTATACGCTGCCCTCCGGGCCCGATCCGGAACTGTTCGTGCTGCACCCGTCGGGCAACCCGCTTTATATCGCCAACGAGGATGACAACCTTGTCACCGTGGTCGATACCGAAACCCACACGGTTCTGGCCGAGGTCCCGGTGGGGGTGGAACCCGAAGGCATGGCGGTCAGCCCGCGCGCCGATTTTGTGGTCAACACGTCCGAGACCACGAACATGGCGCATTTCATTTCCACGGCGGATTACGACATCAAGCACAACGTGCTGGTGGACCAGCGCCCGCGCTATGCCACCTATACCAGCGACGGCACCCGGCTTTACGTCAGTTCCGAAATCGGCGGCACGGTCAGCGTGATCGACATCGCCGAGGATGGCACGCCGACGATGAAGCAGAAACTGACCTTCGAGGTGCCGGGCGTGCTGCCGGAATGGCTGCAGCCGGTGGGGGTGAAGGTCACGCAAGACGGCAGCCGCGTCTTCGTGGCGCTGGGGCCGGCCAACCGCGTGGCGGTGATCGACGGCGAAAGCCTTGAGGTGCTGGATTACATCATCGTGGGCCAGCGCGTCTGGCAGATGGCGTTCACGCCGGACGAGAAATACCTGATCACCACCAACGGCAATTCCAACGACGTGACCGTGATCGACGTGGCCGCCGAAAAGCCGCTGCAGTCGATTCAGGTGGGCCAGATGCCTTGGGGCGTGGCCGTCACGCCGAACTGAACCGGGAACCATCCGCGCGGGATCAGCCGCCAGCCGAGGGCAGGTCACATCCCGCGCATCAACTGTCCAAGGGAGGAAAGACAGACATGAAGACACTGACCACATGGGCGCTGGCCGCGACGCTGGCATTGGGGGGCGCCGCGCAGGCGCATGAGTTCGGCTTTGCGGGCATCCTGTCCAGCTCGAACAAGGGCGAGATGCCGGGCATCACGCTGAGCGTCGGCAAGCCGCTGGCCGAAGGGCCGATCACGCTGAAATCCGGCATGGTCTACGAGCTGGAGATCGAGGCGGACGGCACCGGCGAACTGGCGCTGGAGGGGCCCGGCTTCTTTCGCGCCATCTGGGTCAACGAGGTGGTGGTGAACGGGCTGGAAATCCGCCCCTTCGGCCTTGAAAGCCTCGAATTCGACGAGGCAGGCGTGATGGAGATCGAATTCGTGGCGATCAAGCCCGGGCGGTTCTTCCTGCGCATCCCCGGATCGGATGGCGAAAGCCAGCGCGTCGACATCGCCATCGAATGACCTGACACGCGGGACGCGGCGGCCTAGCGCGGCCGCGCCCCTGACAGGAACAGTGCAATGGCCCGGTCCCGCCGGGCCGCTTTTGTTTCGGCGCAATGCGGCAGGCTGGCGGGATCCAGCAGCTTTTCAAGGATGGATCCAAAGGCCATGTCCATCAGCATCTCCGCCGCCTCGTCGCACTGGTCAACGGGCAGGTCGAGTTCGCCCGTGGCCACGCCCGCGCGCAGCTCTGCACTGATGAACCGGGCCAGCGCGCAATGCCCGGTGTCAAGGATGCCGCGCGCCAGCTGCGGGTAGGTCGGCGCCTCGGTGATCACCGCGCGCAGCAGTTCCAGCGGCGCATCGGTCAGGCAGTGATCCTCGCTGAAGGTCAGCAGCACGCGCAGCCGGTCCTCCAGCGGGCTGGTGCGGTGTTCTTCGCTCAGCGGCCGGAACAGGCTCTGGCCGATGCGGGCCAGACAGGCCCCCAGCAGCGCCTCCCGGCTGTCGAACATCTGGTAGATGGTGCGTTTCGACATCCCCGCCTTGCGGGCGATGGCGGCGACGCTCGCCTCCGCCAGCCCGTGCGAGGCCAGAAGTTCGGCGGCGGCGTTCAGCACGACGGCCTCGCGCGTTTCCTGATCCATCTGCACCGGACGGCCACGGCGGCGCGTCTCTGACTTGGGATCGGCCAGCGGCTCGTTCGGGGGCGGGCAATCGGCCATGTGTCTCCTTCTGTCCGTGCCGGACGGGAAATTTCGCACCTGCGGCACGACGGCGCTTTACAAAACTTCTAGGTTTCCTTATCGCGACTCTCAATAGATATGCAAGATGCACATTCCTCTGTTTCCGGAGCCATTCCATGCCGAACCGCCCCGTTCCGACCCTGCCGCGGCTGCTGGCCGTCCTGTGCTTCGCCTTTGCCGCACCGGCCTTTGCCCAGCAGGGAGGAGAGGCCCCGCCGCCCGCCGTCACCGTCGTGACGCTTGAAGCCTCCGATGTCACGCTGACCAGCACGCTGCCGGGCCGCGTCGCCGCCTCCGCCGTGGCGGAGGTGCGTCCGCAGGTGAACGGGATCGTGGTCGAACGGCTGTTCGAAGAAGGCAAGCCGGTGCAGCAGGGCGATCCGCTTTACCGCATCGATCCGGCCACTTACGAGGCGGCGAAAGCCGCCGCCGATGCCGCGCTGGCACAGGCGCAGGCGCAGCTGGCCTCTGCCGAACGCGAGGCCACCCGTCAGGAAGAGCTGCGTCAGCGCTCTGTCACCAGCCAGCAGACGCTGGACGATGCGCTGGCCACGCGCGATGTCGCCGCCGCCGCCGTGAAGGTGGCCGAGGCCAATGTGCTGGCGGCAGAAATCGATCTGGACCGCACCACCATCCGCGCGCCGCTGTCGGGCGTGGCCGGGCTAAGCCAGGCGACGCAGGGGGCGCTGGTCACCTCCGGTCAGGCGACGCCGCTGACCACCATCCGCGCCATTGAGACCGTGAATGTGGACGTGACGCAGTCGGCGGCGGAACTGCTGCGCTGGCGCCGGTCGGGGCAGGCCGTGGCCGCCGAGGAAGGCAGCATCGTGACCCTGCGTCTGGCCGATGGCGTGGCCTATGAACATACCGGCCGCCTTGCCGCTGCCGAGCCGCATGTGAACGAACAGACCGGCGTGGTCGTGCTGCGGCTGGAATTCCCCAATCCCGATGAATTCCTGCTGCCCGGCATGTATGTGCAGGTGGAACTGCCGCAGGGCACCGTGCAGGATGCCGTGCTGGTGCCGCAGGAAGGCGTGATGCGCGACCGCCGTGGCCGCCCGCTGTCCATGGTCGTGACGGCGGAAAACACCGTGGAATCGCGCGAACTGACCGTGCAGCGCGATCAGGGCAACGACTGGGTGGTGACCGAAGGTCTCGCCGCAGGCGACCGCGTGATCGTGGCGGGTTTCCAGAAAGTGTCTGCCGGGATGACCGTCACGCCCGAAGAACGCGCAGCAGAGGCGGAAACCGCCACTGCCGCCACCGAATGATTTTACCCGCAAGGACTTGAACCATGGCACGTTTCTTTATTGACCGCCCGGTCTTTGCCTGGGTGATCTCCATTCTGCTGATGGGGGTCGGGGTATTGTCCTTGCTGACCCTGCCGATCGCGCAATATCCGCAGATCGCGCCGCCCTCGGTGCGGGTCAGCGCCCAGTATCCCGGCGCCTCGGCGGAAACCGTGGCCAATACCGTCACCCAGATCATCGAACAGCAGATGACCGGGCTTGACGGGATGCGCTACATGTCCTCGTCCTCGACCTCGGCGGGGACGGCCTCCATCACGCTGACCTTCGAATCCGGCACCGATCCCGACGTGGCGCAGGTGCAGGTGCAGAACAAGCTGTCACAGGCCACGGCGCTGCTGCCCGAAGCGGTGCAGCGGCAGGGCGTGACGGTGGAAAAGGCCTCCTCGTCCTTCATGATGGTGATCGCGCTGATCTCCGAAGACGGGCGGCTGGATCAGGCTGACCTGTCGGATTACCTGAACTCCAACCTTGTGGACGAATTCAGCCGTATCGAGGGCGTGGGCGGCGCGCAGGTGTTTGGCGCGCAATACGCCATGCGCATCTGGCTTGATCCGTCCAAACTTGCCGCCTTCGAGATGACGCCCTCGGATGTGGTGAACGCGGTCTCGGCGCAGAACGCGCAGATCTCGGCGGGGGCCTTCGGCACGCTGCCCGCTCCGGCGGGACAGCAGCTCAACGCCACGATCACCGCGCAGTCGCTGCTGACCACCCCGGAAGACTTTGAAAACATCGTGCTGCGGTCGGAAACCGATGGCGGTCTGGTGCTGCTGCAGGATGTGGCGCGGGTGGAAGTCGGGGCCGAAAACTACGCGACCATCGCGCGGTTCAACGGCAATCCCTCCTCCGGTCTGGCGCTGCAGCTGGCCTCTGGCGCCAATGCGCTGGAAACGGCGGAGCGGGTGAAGGAACGTCTGGCGGAATATGCCGAATTCTTCCCCGAAGGCGTCAGCTACGTCATTCCCTATGACACCACGCCCTTCATCGAAATCTCGATCCACGAGGTGCAGAAGACGCTGATCGAAGCCATCATTCTGGTGTTCTTCGTGATGCTGCTGTTCCTGCAGAACCTGCGGGCGACGATCATTCCCACGCTGGCGGTCCCGGTGGTCATCCTTGGCACCTTCGCCATTCTGGGCCTCGCCGGGTTCACCATCAACACGCTGACCATGCTGGCCATGGTTCTGGCCATCGGCCTGCTGGTCGATGACGCCATCGTGGTGGTGGAAAACGTCGAACGCATCATGGAGGAAGAGGGCCTGTCCCCGCGCGAGGCCACGCGCAAATCCATGGGCCAGATCACCGGCGCGCTGGTGGGCATCGCGCTGGTGCTGTCGGCGGTGTTCGTGCCGATGGCGTTCTTCGGCGGTTCCACCGGGGTCATCTACCGGCAGTTCTCCATCACCATCGTGTCGGCCATGGGCCTGTCGGTGGTCGTGGCGCTGACCCTGACGCCCGCCCTGTGCGCGACGCTGCTGAAGCCCAAGCACGGGCACCAGACGCGGCGCGGCCCGGTGGGCTGGTTCAACACCGGTTTTGACAAGCTGACCGGCGGCTATGCCGGGACCGTGGGCGCGGTCATCAAGCGCCCGCTGCGCATGATGGTGGTCTATCTGGCGCTTGGCTACGGCATGGTGTTCCTGTTCAACAACACCCCCTCGGGCTTTCTGCCGAACGAGGATCAGGGCATCCTGATGACGCTGATTCAGGCGCCCACCGGCGCCACCGCCGAACGCACGCAGGAAGTCGTCGAACAGGTGGAGCAGCATTTCCTGCAGAACGAGGCCGCGAATGTGGAATCGGTGTTCGGCGTGGTCGGCTTCTCCTTCGCCGGGCAGGGGCAGAACATGGGTCTGGCCTTCGTGCGGATGAAAGACTGGGAAGAGCGCACCAACCCCGATCAAAGCGTGCAGGCGGTGGCGGGCCGGGCCTTTGGCGCCTTCAGCCAGATCCGCGATGCCATGGTGTTCCCCATCGTGCCGCCCGCAGTGATCGAACTGGGCAACGTGTCCGGCTTCGACTTCTACCTGCAGGCGCAGGGGGGCCAGACGCATGAGCAGCTGCTGGACGCCCGCAACCAGCTTCTGGGCATGGCGGCGCAGAGCGAGCTGATCAGCTCTGCCCGGCCTTCGGGTCTGGAAGATGCCGCGCAGTTCAATCTGGACATCGACTGGCGCGCGGCGGGCGCGGTGGGGGTGACCCCCACCGATGTGGGCAACCTGCTGTCGGTCGCATGGGCCGGATCCTATGTGAACGATTTCAACGACAACGGGCGCATCAAGCGGGTCTATGTGCAGGGCGAACCGGACAGCCGCGCCACGCCGTCGGATCTGCAGAAGTGGCGGGTGCGCAATGCCACGGGCGATCTCGTGCCCTTCGCCAACTTCACGCAGGAAAGCTGGACCTACGGGCCGCAGGGTCTGAGCCGCTATAACGGCGTGCCGTCGATGCAGATTCAGGGCTCGCCCGCAGCGGGCGTGACGACGGGCGAGGCGATGGCCGAGATGGAGCGGCTGGTGGGCGAACTGCCACCGGGCTATTCCATTGCATGGACCGGCCTCTCGCTGGAGGAACGCGATTCCGGCGGGCAGGCGCCGCTGCTTTATGCGCTGTCGCTGGCGGCGATCTTCCTGTGCCTTGCCGCGCTTTATGAAAGCTGGATCATCCCGCTGTCGGTGATGCTGGCCATGCCGATCGGCGTGCTGGGCACCATGGGCGCGGCCTACTGGTTCGGCTTCGAAAACGGCGTGTTCTTCCAGGTGGGTCTGCTGACCGTGATCGGCCTGACCGGCAAGAACGCCATCCTCATCGTCGAGTTTGCCCGAGAACGTTTCGAGGCGGGCGAGGATCTGCTGGTGGCGGTGAGAGAGGCGGCGCGGCAGCGCTTCCGCCCGATCATCATGACCTCGCTGGCTTTCTCGCTGGGGGTGGTGCCGCTGGTGCTGTCCGCAGGGGCGGGCGCCGGGGGCCGGACTGCCGTGGGCTCGGCGGTGCTGGGCGGGACCATCACCGGCACCGTGCTGGGCGTGGTCTTCGTGCCGCTGTTCTTCGTGGTGGTGCAGAAGCTCTTTGGCCGCAAGCGGCTGCGCGCTCAGGCCGTGGCAAAAGAGGCGTGATCGCTGTCGCGGGGGGTGACATTCCGCCTGCGGAACATATATAGTGATTTACGCATGTGAGGCGTGGAAAGGGGCTGCAGCGCGGCCCCTTTTCCATGACAAGGAGGACAAGATGACCGCCCATCCCGAGGTTAAGGCATTCTGGGACCAGCCGACCGGAAGCTGGCAATACGTCTTTCACGACCCCGTGACGCGCAAGGGGGCCATTGTCGACCCGGTGCTGGATTTCGACATCCTGTCCGGCGCCACCGGCACCGGCAACGCGCAGGCCATTCTGGACCATGTGCAGGAGGCGGGGCTGGAGATCACCCATATCCTCGACACGCATCCCCATGCCGACCATTTCTCTGCCGCGGTCTGGCTGTCCGAAAAGCTGGGGGCGCCGCGCGCCATCGGCGAAAAGGTGGTGGAGGTGCAGAAGCTCTGGCAGGAGATCTATCATCTGCCCGACCTACCGGTGGATGGCTCGCAATGGGACATCCTGCTGGCGGATGACGAGGTGTTTCATGTGGGCGAAATCCCGGTGCGGGTGCTGTTCTGCCCCGGCCATACGCTGGCCTCGGTCAGCTATGTGGCGGGGGACGCGGCCTTTGTGCATGACACGCTGATGATGCCCGACAGCGGCACCAGCCGGGCGGATTTCCCCGGCGGCAGTTCGGCGGCGCTGTATCGGAGCCTGCAGAGGATTCTGGCCCTGCCCGACCAGACGCGGCTTTATGTGGGGCATGACTATGCGCCAGAGGGGCGCGAGGCGGCCTGCATGGCGACGGTGGCCGAGCACAAGGCGCGGAACATCCATCTGAAGGATGCGCCTTCGGAGGCGGACTTCCGGCGGGTGCGCGACGCGCGGGACGCCACGCTGCCGCTGCCGAAGCTGATGCTGGCGGCGCTGCAGGTGAACATCCGTGGCGGACGGCTGCCCGAGCCGGAGGCGGATGGGCGCCGCTATCTGAAGATCCCGCTGGACCGGTTCACGCCGCGCTGAGCGCTTTGGCCGAGGGCGGCGGGCCGGGCCATCGAGGCCCGCCCCGCCGCGCAGGACGCGGCGCGCGTCCTGCGGCGCCCCATCCCGGCAGTTGCGTGGGGGTTCAGGCGGGTTCGGAGCGCGGCAGCGCCTGAAACCGGCCTTCGTGATAGAGCAGCGGATCGGCGGGGCTGGACCAGTCGGTGACCGCCACCACCTCGCCGATGAAGATGGTATGGGTGCCGAAGCTGACGGTCTGGGCCGGGCGGCAGTCAAAGCTGACCTGTGCGCCGCGCAGGGCGGGGGCGCCGGTTTCCAGTTCGGTCCAGTCGCCAAGCTCGAAGCGGGTGTGCCGGTCGCGGGGCTGGGCGAAGCGTTCCGCCACCGCCTGCTGGCTGCGCGACAGCACGTTGATGCAGAAGGCCGGCGCGCCGCGCAGATGTTCGTGGATCGAGGCGGAGGCGTTGACGCAGATCAGCAGGCTGGGCGGTTCGGCGCTGAGCGAGGTCACCGCCGTGGCGATCAGCCCGTGCCGTCCCTCTGCGGTGGCCACGGTCACCAGCGACACGCCCGCCGCAAGGCGGCGCATTCCGGATTTGAAGTCATTGGGGGTCATGAGCTTGTCCTTTCCTTCGGTCCCTGTGCATCCGGGGGCCGGGCGGTGCCCCGGCGTCGCGAGAGGGTCATGCCCGGGGGTCGCCGTCAGGGATACGCCGCGGGGCTGCGGCTGGATCTGTTCTGCCCCATGAATGCAGGGTGGGCCGGGTGTCGTCCAGAGGGCATCGCGCCCGGACCGTGATTGTGGCCATGGCGGCGGCCATGCGGCTGTCTAATTCCTTGGCATCGGGGCAGCAGGCTGAGCAGTCAGGCGGCAGTTTCGGTCTGCCGCGCGGTTCTGGCGGTGCGGGGCTGGCCGCCCCCCGCCGCTTCGGCAAGCCTGCGCCGGAGGCCGCCATGCGGGGTGGCCCGTCACAGGAGCCCTGTCATGGACCAAGAAATCGCGGCGCTGCTGGGACGGGCGCCCACCGAGGAGGAGCGCGCCATCGCGCGGGACCAGCGCGCCCGGGTGGAGCGTGGCATCTTTGCCAACCCGCTGCTGTCCGGGGGGCCGCAGGCGGCGCTGGCCAGCACCGATCCCTTTGGCGGGGAGGGCGGGGCATGACCATCGCCGCGATCCTGTCCCGTCTGGAGCGGGCAGAGACCACCGCCGTCGCGCTGCTGGAAGAGGTGCAGGCCCGGGTCGCGGCGGCGGGGGCGCAGGCTCCGGTCGCGCGGCTGGAATGGGACTGCGCCTTCGATCAGGCCCGCGCCGCCGACCGCGCCCGGCAGGAGGGGGCTGCGGGGCCGCTTTGCGGCGTGCCGCTGGCGCATAAAGACATGTTCGACCGGGCCGGTTCCGTGGTGGGCTTTGGCGCCCATCCCGACGCGCAGCGCCGGGCGGAGCGCACCGCCGAGGTGCTGGCGCGGCTTGATGCGGCGGGGGCGGTGGATTTCGGGCGGCTGCAGATGTCGGAATTCGCCATGGGCCCCACCGGGCAGAACCATCACCACGGCATGCCGGTCAACCCGGCGGTGCCGGGGGGCGTGCCGGGCGGTTCCTCCTCCGGGTCGGGCGTGGCGGTGGCCATGGGGCTGGTGCCCGCGGCGCTGGGGTCGGATACCGGCGGATCGATCCGCATTCCCGCCGCCTGCACCGGGGTGGTGGGGTTCAAGCCCTCGCCGGGGCTGGTGCCGCTGGCCGGGGCGATGCCGCTGAGCTGGACGCAGGATGTGGTGGGGCCGCTGGCGGCGTCGGTGGACTGCGCGCGGCGGGTGCTGTCGGTGCTGAGCGCGGGCCGCACCCGCGCCACGTCACAGCCAACGGGCAGGCTGCGGCTGGCCTTTGACGACAGCAGCCTGACCGAGGGCGTGTCGGCGCGGATGCGCGCGGCGCTGGCCGACCTGCGCCAGCAGCTGCGGGCGCAGGGGCACGAGGTGGTGGCGCTGGACATGGGCTGGCTCGCGCATCTGGCGGAGCCCGCCAATGTCATCGCGATTTCCGAGGCGGCGACGGTGCATGCCGACCGGCTGCGCGCCGCGCCCGACAGCTACGGCCCCGAGGTGCGCGCGCGGCTCTGTCAGGCGGCGGGCATTCCGGCGCAGGCCTATCTGCGCGCCCGCCAGATCCGCCAGATCGCCATCGCCCGCGCCAAGGCGGAGATCTTTGCCGCCGCCGATCTGGTGATCCTGCCCGGACTGGCCGATGTGGCGCCGCAGGCGGCGGCGCTTGCCGGGGCCAAGGGCGCGGAGATCGCGACGATGATCGCCGGGATGACCGGGCTTACCCGTCCGGCCTCGCTTCTGGGGCTGCCGGTGCTGACCCTGCCGGTGGCGCAGACCGCTGACGGGCCGCTGTCGGTGCAGATCATGGGGCAGCGCGGCGCCGAGGATCTGATCGCCGATCTGGCGCAGCATCTGGAAACCGCGCGCCGGTCCGATCTACACAGGGGAACCGACCCCGCCTGACCCCGAAGGAAGGACAATACCATGACGGACCACCCCAGCGGCACCGCCGTGCCGGATGCGGCACTGGCCGCGCTGTTCACCGCAGCGCGCACCCATAACGGCTGGCAGGACCGCCCCGTGCCCGAGGATCTGCTGCACCGGCTTTACGATCTGGTGAAGATGGGCCCGACCTCTGCCAACTGTTCGCCCGCAAGGCTGATCTTCGTGCGCACCCCCGAGGGCAAGGCGCGGCTGGCGCCCGCGCTGTCCAAGGGCAATCTGGCCAAGACCATGGCGGCCCCGGTCACGGTCATCGTCTGTCAGGACATGGAGTTTTACGAAAAGCTGCCCGCGCTGTTCCCCCATGCCGATGCGCGGTCATGGTTTACCGGATCGCCGGAGAAGGTGGCCGAAACCGCGTTCCGCAACAGCACGCTGCAGGGCGGCTATCTGATCCTTGCCGCGCGGGCGCTGGGGCTCGACTGCGGGCCGATGTCGGGCTTCGATGTCGAGATGCTGGAGGCGGAGTTTCTGGCGGGCACGACGTGGAAGGCCAATTTCCTGATCAATCTGGGTTATGGCGACCCCGAAAAGCTGTTCGACCGGCTGCCGAGGCTGGGCTTTGACGAGGCCTGCGTGATGGCCTGACCGGGCAGGGGCGGGGCGCGGTCGTTCACTGCCGCCCCTTTCCCCTTCCGTCTCATTCCGCTAAGAGCCAAGCCCAAGCGAAACCATGCCGGGCGCCCAGAAATGAAATTCACGCTTTCCTGGTTGAAAGACCACCTCGACACCTCCGCTTCCGTTTCGGAGATCGCCGAGACGCTGACCGATCTGGGGCTTGAGGTCGAGGGGATCGAAAACCCCGCCGACCGTCTGAGCGCCTTTACCATCGGCAAGGTGCTGAAGGCGGAAAAGCATCCCGATGCGGACAAGCTGCGGGTCTGCACCGTGCTGACCGACACGGGCGAGTCGCAGATCATCTGCGGCGCCCCCAATGCGCGCGAAGGCATCACCGTGGTGGTGGCCAAGCCCGGCACCTATGTGCCCGGCATCGACACCACGATTCAGGTGGGCAAGATTCGCGGCATCGAAAGCCATGGCATGATGTGCTCCGAACGCGAGATGGAGCTGTCGGACGAGCATGACGGCATCATCGAACTGCCTTCGGGCGAGGTGGGCGAGCGCTTCACCGACTGGCTGGCGCGGAACCAGCCCGCCAAGGTCGATCCGGTGATCGAGATCGCCATCACCCCCAACCGTCCCGATGCGCTGGGGATCGAAGGCATCGCCCGCGATCTGGCGGCGCGCGGTCTGGGCCGGGTGAAGCCGGTGACGGTGCCGGTGGTGCCGGGCAGCTTCGCCTCGCCGCTGGACGTGACCATCGACGAAGACACGCGGGACGCCTGCCCGGTGTTCTATGGCCGCCTGATCCGGGGCGTGAAGAACGGGCCCTCGCCGCGCTGGCTGCAGGACCGGCTGAAAGCCATCGGGCTGCGCCCGATCTCGTTCCTTGTGGACGTGACCAATTATTTCACCTTCGACCGCAACCGCCCGCTGCATGTCTTTGACGCCGACAAGGTGACGGGCGCGCTGCGCGTGCACCGCGCCACCGGCGGCGAGGTGCTGGAGGCGCTGGACGAGCGCAGCTACACCCTGCAGCCCGGCATGGTGGTCATTTCCGACGATCGCGGTGTGCAGAGCCTTGGCGGCGTGATGGGCGGCGAGACAACCGGCGTGGACGACACCACCGTCAACGTGTTCCTTGAAGCGGCATGGTTCGATCCGATCCGCACCGCCTTTACCGGTCGCGCGCTGAAGATCAATTCCGATGCCCGCTACCGGTTCGAGCGCGGGGTTGATCCGCTCTCCGCTGCGGGGGGCATCGAGGCCGCGACCGCCATGATCCTAGAGATCGCGGGCGGCGAGGCGTCGGAAGTGGTGAAGGCCGGGCAGGAGCCTGATGTGGCCCGCGCCTACCGGCTGGATACCGACCGCGTGGTGAGCCTTGTCGGGATGGAGATTCCCGCCGAGGAGCAGCGCGCCACGCTGACCGCGCTTGGCTTCACGCTGGAGGGCGACATGGCCCATGTGCCCAGCTGGCGCCCCGACGTGATGGGAGAGGCCGATCTGGTGGAAGAGGTGGCGCGCGTCGCCTCGCTGACCAAGCTGCGCGGCCAGCCGATGCCGCGCGCGCAGGCGGGCGTGCCGAAGCCCATCCTGCAGCCGCTGCAGAAGCGCGAGCAGATCGCCCGGCGCACCACGGCGGAACTGGGCTACAACGAATGCGTGACCTACAGCTTTGTCGACCGCGAGGCGGCGGAGCTGTTCGGCGGCGGGTCCGATGCCACGATGCTGGCCAATCCGATCAGCGCCGACCTGTCGCATATGCGCCCCTCGCTGCTGCCGGGGCTTTTGCGGGCGGCGGCGCGCAATCAGGCGCGCGGCTTCGCCGATCTGGCGCTGTTCGAGGTGGGGGCCGCCTTCCATGGCGGCGAGCCCGGCGAGCAGACGCTGCAGATCAGCGGCCTGCTGGTGGGCCGCACCGGCCCGAAGGATGTGCATGGCGCGGCCCGCGCGGTGGATCTGTTCGATGCCAAGGCCGATGCCGAGGCGCTGCTGGCGGCCATGGGCGCCCCCGCGCGGATGCAGATCCTGCGCGGCGCCGAAAGCTGGTGGCATCCGGGGCGGCACGGCAAGCTGTGCCTTGGCCCGAAAAAGGTGCTGGGCGTGTTCGGCGAACTGCACCCCAAGGTGCTGAAGGCGCTGGACGTGAAGGGCCCCGCCGTGGCCTTCACCCTGTATCCCGAAGACATCCCGCTGCCGCGCAGCTCTGGCGGGGCGCGTGCGCCGCTGGTGCTGAACGGGCTGCAGCCGGTGGAGCGTGATTTCGCCTTCGTGGTGGATGCGCAGGTGGCCGCGCTGGATCTGGTGAATGCCGCCGCCGGTGCCGACAAGGCGCTGATCGAGGATGTGCGCGTCTTCGACGAATTTGTCGGCGGCAGTCTGGGCGAGGGCAAGAAGTCGCTGGCGATCAGCGTCCGCCTGCAGCCTGCGGGCGCCACCCTGACCGAAAAGGACATCGAGGCGGTGGCGGCCAAGATCGTCGAAAAGGTCGCCAAGGCGACCGGCGGCACGCTGCGCGGCTGATGCGGGGGACTGCCCTGCTTCTGGCCGCACTGTTTCTGTCCGAAGCCGTGTCGGCCGCTCAGGCGCTGGAAGGCTGCGCCGTGCCGGTGGCGGGCGCCTCCGCAGGCGGGGTGGTCCGCACCCAGTCGCTGGAAGGCGGGCCGGACATCCTGATCCATGACGCGGGTGGCGCGCCGCTGGTGCTGCGCGGCGACCGGCTGGTGCGCTGGCCGTGGCTGGGCAGCGGCAATGCGCAGGCCCGCGTCACCAATACCGCCGACGGGCGGCATTTCCTGATCCTGCCGCAGCAGGGCGGCAGCCGGGTGCTGACCCGCGCGGCAGAGACCGACCGCTATACCGTGCTGCTGGACACGCCTTATGCGCCGCTCTGGGTTGATCCGGTGACGGCGCGCATCTTTGCCCGCGACGGCGCGCGGCTTCTGGAATGGGACAGCAGCGGCTGGACCGCCTCGCCGCTGGCGCTGCGCGCCGATGGTCTGCCCGGCGCCTATGCCGCCGATTTTGGCCCGGTGCGCTATCTGACCGCGCTGCGCGCATGGATGGCGCTGCAGGATGGCGCGCTGTGGCTGCGCCATGACGGCGCCGCCGACTGGGAACGCATCAGCACCGTGCAGACATGGCGCGAGACCCTGCCCGAAGACGTGGTGCCGCGGGTCTACCACGATCAGGACAGCGGGCTGGCGGTGCTGCAGATCGACGTGGCGGTGCTGGTTTTTGACATGTCGGGGCCAAGGCCGGAATTTCTGTCGCAATACATGGTGCAGGATCACGGCGTGGCGCAGGCCGGGCAGGGGCGGGTGCTGATCGAACTGATGGCGCCGGGTCTGGATGCGGGCTGGTTCGAAAGCGCCCCCGCGCTGCGCATGGTCACCCGCGATGGCGCGTGGCCGGTGCCCGGCGGCCCTGCAGAAGCCCAGCCCAACCCGGACCGGGATCCGAACATATTGCCGGTGCCCGCGCGCTACACGCTGCGCCCGCTGGGGGCGGGGGTGATGATCCGCCGCGGCAGCCGCATGGCGCTTTTTGACGGGCGCACGCTGATCGGCATGCCGGGGCTGGGCGAAACCTTCCCCGACGCGATGCCCGAGGTGCTGCAGACCGGCGCGGGCATCTTTCTGGTGGGCGGCGGGGTCTGGCGCTGGCAGGGGGCCGACGCGGCAGAGCCGGTGATCGCCCCCGATGGCAGCCAGCCGCAGCATCTGATGGCGGCGGATGACCTGCTGGTGTTTCAGGGCGAGGAGTCGGTCTGGCTCAGCGAG
Organism: Salipiger marinus; assembly: GCF_035481585.1. Classification (NCBI taxonomy): domain Bacteria; kingdom Pseudomonadati; phylum Pseudomonadota; class Alphaproteobacteria; order Rhodobacterales; family Roseobacteraceae; genus Salipiger; species Salipiger marinus. Next base: position 24,025 of record NZ_JAYKSL010000022.1, read on the forward strand.
GACGGGCAGGCGCTGCTGCCCGTGCCGGTGCCCGAAGGTGACGTGTCGCTGCTGGCGCCTGTTCCCGACCGGGCTGCGGTGCTGGCCGAGATTGGCGGCGCCCCGCATCTGCTGCGGCGCTGTGGCGGTCGCGACTGAGCTTTAGTCCCCGGTGCCCGCAAATTCGTCAAAGGCGGCCAGCGCCTTGGCGGCATACATCAGCCCCGGACCGCCCGCCATCTGCACCGCCGTGCCCAGCACCTGCCCGATCTCGTCGCGGCTGGCGCCCAGCCGGTGCAGGGCGGCGGCATGGCTCAGGATGCAGTCCTCGCAGCGCAGCGCCACGGCGACGCCAAGGGCCACGAACTCTTTCTGCTTGGCGTCCAGCGCGCCCTCGACCGAGGCCGCCTGTTCCAGCGCCACGAAGCCCGCGAAAGTGTCGGGGATGGCCTTGCGCAGCCCGCGCAGATTGGCGCGGGTCTTGGCGAGTGTGTCGGTATAGCTCATATCTCAACTCCTGAATGGATACCCTTCAGAAGCACAGGTCAGAGCCCCCGACCTTGACACGGATCAAGCGCGGGCGCGCCTTGGCCCTAGCCCAGCAGGCGGCGCGCGATCACCTGCGCCTGAATTTCGGCGGCGCCTTCAAAGATGTTGAGGATGCGCGCGTCGCACAGGATGCGGCTGATCTTGTATTCCAGCGCAAACCCGTTGCCGCCATGGATCTGCAGCGCGTTGTCCGCCGCCGCCCATGCCACCCGGGCCCCCAGCAGCTTGGCCATGCCCGCCTCCAGATCGCAGCGGATGCCCTCGTCCTTTTCGCGGGCCGAGAAATAGGTCAGCTGCCGGGCGACCATGAGTTCCACCGCCATCATGGCGAGCTTGCCCGACACGCGCGGAAACTCGATCAGCGCGCGGCCGAACTGCTTGCGGTCCTGCGCATAGCTCAGCCCCAGATCCAGCGCCGACTGCGCCACGCCGATGGCGCGGGCGGCGGTCTGGATGCGCGCCGATTCAAAGGTCTCCATCAGCTGCTTGAAGCCGCGGCCTTCCTCGCCGCCCAGCAGGTTCTCTCCCTTCACGCGGAAGCCGTCGAAGCCCAGCTCGAACTCCTTCATGCCGCGATAACCCAGCACCTCGATTTCGCCGCCGGTCATGCCGGGAGTGGGGAAGGGGTCGGCATCGGTGCCCGGCTCCTTTTCGGCAAGGAACATCGACAGGCCCTTGTAATCGCTGCTGGCGGGGTCGGTGCGGGCCAGCAGCGTCATCACATGGGCGCGGGCGGCATGGGTGATCCATGTCTTGTTGCCGGTGATCATGTAATCGCCCTGATCGCGGACGGCGCGGGTGCGCAGGCTGCCCAGATCGGATCCGGTATTGGGTTCGGTAAAAACGGCGGTGGGCAGAATCTGGCCGCTGGCGATCAGCGGCAGCCACTTCTCCTTCTGCGCGTCGGTGCCCCCGGCAAGGATCAGCTCTGCCGCGATTTCCGACCGGGTGCCCAGCGAGCCCACGCCGATATAGCCGCGCGACAGTTCCTCGGACACCACGCACATCGACGCCTTCGAAAGCCCCAGCCCGCCCAGATTTTCCGGGATGGTCAGGCCGAACACCCCCATTTCCGCCAGTTCGTCGATCACCTCCAGCGGGATGTAGTCATCCTTCAGATGCCAGTCATGGGCATGAGGCTCGATCCGGTCCACGGCATAGCGGCGGAACTGCTCGCGGATCATCTCCAGCTCGTCGTCCAGCCCGCAGCGGCCCACGGTGATCTCTGCCGCGCGCTCCTGCATCAGCTCGACCAGACGGCTGCGCACGGCCTGCGTGTTGCCCCGTGCCGCCAGCGTGGCGGCGGCGCCTGACTGCAGCCCGGCACTGGCCCCGGCGCCCAGCCCCAGATCGGCAAGGCGGATCACCTCGCCCTGATTCATCTGGATGCCGCCCGCGATCTGGTTGAGATATTCGCCAAAAGCGATCTGGTGAATCAGCGCCTCGACCTCGCCAAAGCTGCCCTGCGCCTGCAGACGCTCGGCCCAGCCCTGCATCTGGCGCAGCGCCTCAGCATAGGTGGCAAGCCATGCCAGCCCGTGGGCGGCGGTCTGGTGGGTGTCGATCAGCCGGGCCGAAACCCGGCCCTCCTCCTCGACCATGGCGCGCACCGACTGCCGCGCCTGATCCAGCACCGCATCCACCACAGGCAGGGCCGCGCCGGTCAGTCCCAGCAGATCGTCCAGCAGCAGACCCGGTTCCCGCATCACGTCCTGTCCGTCATGTGCCATGAATCACCTTCCTTCTCCCGGTTGCCAAGCGGTCTAGCCATTTCGCAGTTGCAGCGCAACAAAAATACCAATGATAGCCTTAAGGTGATCTATTGTTGCGCAGATGATTTCGCTTTGCCGCCCCGCAGGGAATGCTATCACGCGACACATGGAAACGCTTCTGACCCTTGTGCCCGCGCCGCAGCTGGCCCTCTGCCTTGGCATCGCGCTGCTGGCCGGGCTGGTGAAGGGCATGGTGGGCTTCGCCATGCCGATGATCATGATTTCCGGGCTGGGTTCGATCGTGGCGCCGGAACTGGCGCTGGCCGGGCTGCTGCTGCCGACGCTGGCCACCAACGCGCTGCAGGCGCTGCGCGAAGGCCCGCGCGCCGCGTGGGGCTCCGTCCGGCAGTTCCGGCTGTTCCTGATCGTGGCCTTCGTGATGCTGGCCCTGTCGGCGCAGCTGGTGCGGGTGCTGTCGGCGGACCTGCTGCTGGCGGTGATCGGGGCGCCCGTCACGCTGTTCTGCCTGATGCAGCTTCTGGGCTGGCGCGCGCATCTGCCCAACGGGCCCACCGTGGCGACAGAGGTGGGCGTGGGCGCCGTGGCCGGGTTTCTGGGCGGTCTGTCCGGGGTCTGGGGTCCGCCCTTCGTCGCCTATCTGACCGCGCTTGACACCGACAAGCGCGACCAGCTGCGGGTGCAGGGCGTGGCCTACGGGCTGGGCGCGGTGTCGCTGGTGGGGGCACATGTGGCCTCTGGCGTGCTGACCGCGCAGACGGCGGTGTTTTCCGCCGCGATGCTGCTGCCCGCGCTGGTGGGCATGGGGCTGGGCGGGCTGGTGCATGACCGCATCGATCAGGCCATGTTCCGCCGCCTGACGCTGCTGGTGCTGCTGGTGGCCGGGCTGAACCTGCTGCGCCGCGCCATTTTCGGCTGACGGCTCAGCCGAAGAACAGTTCCGCATGGCCGGTGCGCGCATCCTCGGCCCGGTGAAAGGCAGCCGGGCACAGGGCCAGCACAAGCTCCACCGTGGTGCGCACCGTGCTGCCGCGCAGCAGATGGCCGCCCAGCACCACGCCCTGCGGATCGGCCACCGCGATATGCAGATGCGGCCCTTCGGCGGAAAAGGTGCCGGACAGCGCCACGATTTCCATGGGCACCGTCACCTCCAGCGCGGAGTCGCGCCCGGCGGGGCGCAGCACCACCCGCGACAGGCTGCCGACGCAGGCCGCGACAAAGCCGCCCTGTTCGGGTTCCGCCGCAAAGGCATCGGCCAGCGCGCCGCGCAGGTCGTCCTCCGGCAAAAGCCGGAGCGCCAGAAACCGGGTGGCCGCGCCGGGCCATTGGATGGTCAGGGAATCACGCATGTGTGAATGCTGACACGGCGGCCCGGGGCGGAAAAGCAGCAGAGTTGTGTCGGCCCGCTCAGGCGCGGAGAGTTGCCAGCCAGTCGCGCGCTATGTCCAGATCTGCGGCACCCAGTTCGTGCCCTGCGGACAGCTGCCGCGCTTCCAGCGTCGCCCCCTGCGCGGCCAGCCAGTCGTTCAGCGCGGGCGCATAGGCGCCGTAGGGGTCGCGGTCCCCGCTCAGCGTCAGCACCTCCAGCCCGGTCAGGTCGGGTTTCGGCAGATCCTCCAGCACCAGCATGGGCCGCAGCAGGATCGCGCGGCGGATCACGCCGGGATGAAGCGCCATCACCGCCCCGGCAAAATTCGCGCCGTTGGAATAGCCCAGCACGGTCAGCCGCGCGGGATCCAGCCCGTAGCCGCTAAGCGCGCCGTCCAGAAAGGCGTCAAAGGCGCGGGCTTCGGCGCGGATGTCGTCCTGATCGAACCGCGCCATGGCCAGCCTGCGGAACCAGCGGGTCACGCCCTCTTCGGTGGCGCGCCCGCGCACTCCCAGCAGCGTCGCGCGCGGCGCCAGCTGATGGGCCAGTGGCATCAGGTCGGCCTCGGTGCCGCCGGTGCCATGCAGCAGCAGCAGCACCGAGCCGTCGGGATCCTCGGGGTGGTGCAGGCGGTGAACAAAAGGCAGGTCGCGCATCGGGGGTCTCTCCTCTCCGGGACGGGAAAACTGGGGCAGCATGAGGCGCAGCGCCTCGGCACGGTCGGGGCTCTGGCCGGGGAACATCAGCCTTTCCCCCAGATGCGCCGGATCTTCGTCCACCGCAAAGCCGGGGCCATCCGTGGCCTGTTCGATCAGCAGCCCTGCCGGGTCGCGCAGATACAGCGACCGGAACCATGTCCGGTCATGAATGGTGGTCGGCCCAAGTGCTGCAAAGTGGCGCTGCGTGGCCTCCAGCGCCGCATCATCGGCGGCGCGAAAGGCGACATGGTCAAAGGTGCCGGTGCCGGGGATCCCGGCAAAGAACCCGGCAGCGTCGCGCAGATCCACCGCGTCGCTGTCAGAGACCAGCCGCAGCACCGCGCCTTCGCGCCGCGCGGGGCGATAGCCGAACCGCGCCAGACCCTCGGCGGTGGCCTCGGGTTTCTCGCTGTAAAGCGTGACGGCGCGCAGCCGGGTCGGCGCCTCGGGATCGGGCAGGGCGGCGGCGGCGGGCATGTCGACCCCTACCAGCTTCACGATGATCCCGTCGGGATCGCGCAGCCGCAGCACGCTTTCGCCAAACTCGCGCAGCGGCCCTTCGACCGGCACCCGCGCCGCCAGCGCACGCTGCAGCCATGTGCCGATGCCCTGCGGCGGCACGGCCAGCGTGATCTCCGCCACCTGTCCGTGGCCGACGCGCCCGGGGGCGCCGTCCTGCCAGACCAGAAAGGTGACCACCGATCCGGGCGTGCCCTCGGCATCGCCGTAAAACAGATGCAGCTGCTGGGCATCTTCGGCGCCGCCCGCCTGCTTCACCAGTCGCAGCCCCAGAAAGCCCGCGTAAAAATCCACGTTCTGCTGCACGCGCCGGGTGATGGCGGTGACGTGATGAAGGCCGCTGGTCATGGGCATGTCTCCGGATGCTGAGGCTCCCCCAAAGTTAGGTCCGGCACCGCCTCCTGTCCTCCCCCGGGCGCGAAGGGCGGCTGTTCGATTTTGCGCAGTCAGGGATCCGCCGCCGGAGCGTGGCACAGCAGGACAGCGGCGCTTCAGACGCCGTTCCCGAAGGCGGGAATTTCTTCAATCAAGAATGTGAAGGATTGGTGGAGCCTAGGGGGATCGAACCCCTGACCTCTTGCATGCCATGCAAGCGCTCTCCCAGCTGAGCTAAGGCCCCAATCGCGCGGGCCGTTTCCGGCCTCTGGTCCGCGGCGCCGTCTCCGGCGCTGTGCGGGTCGATCTATGGGAAGCCGCGGGCGGGTTCAAGCGGAAAAATCACCGCCCGCGGAGAAATTTGCGGATCAGTCTTCGTCTTCGCCCGCGACATCATGAATGTCGTCCAGCGAGACGTTGTCGTCATCCTCGTCCTCAAGAACATCGTCGTCATCGAGATCGACCTCGACGTCATCCTCAAGCAGATCGGGCTCCTCCGCATCCTCGCGCGGCGCACGGCGGGGGGCGCCATCGGCGCTGTCGGCGGCAAGCATGGTGCGCTTGCCGGTATCCAGCGTCAGCAGTTCTCCGGTATAGGGGCTGACGATCGGATCCTTGTTCAGATCGTAAAAACGCTTGCCGGTGGTCGGGCAGATGCGCTTCGTGCCCCATTCTTCCTTGGGCATGGGTGGTCCCTTTCAACTTGTTCTGTCTGGTCGACAATCTGCGCCCTCTGCCATAACAGGGGCAGCGTGTCAAAGCCTTTGGCACGAACGGTGCGAGGCAAGTCATATGGGGCAGATCACCCTACCCGGCAACCCCCCGATCGCGGTCACCCTGCGGCGCAGCGCGCAGGCCCGCCGCCTGTCGCTGCGGCTGAGCCAGATCGACGGGCGCGTGACCCTGACCATGCCCCGGCGCCTGCCCGAGGCCGAGGCGGTGGGCTTCCTGCGCGAAAAGGAAATGTGGCTGCGCGGCCATCTGGAGGCGCGCGGCGCCGATCTGCACGTGGCCCCGGGGCTGCAGGTGCCGGTCGAGGGCATCGCGCGCGAGATACGGGCGGGGCAGGGGCGCAGCCTGCGGCTTCTGCCCGACGCGCTGGAGGTGCCCGGCCCCCCCGACCGCGCCGCCGCACGGCTGCAGGGCTGGCTCAAGACGCTGGCGCGCGACCGGCTCGCCGCCGCCTCCGACCGCCATGCTGCGGCGCTGGGGCGGCCCTATACGCGGCTGACCCTGCGCGACACCCGCTCGCGCTGGGGATCCTGCACGGCAGAGGGCGGGCTGATGTATTCGTGGCGGCTGATTCTCGCCCCGCCCGAGGTGCTGGACTATGTCGCGGCGCATGAGGTGGCGCATCTGGCGCAGATGAACCACTCGCCCGCCTTCTGGGCGGTGGTGGAGCGGCTTTACGGCGACTGGCGCCCGGCCCGGGCGTGGCTGCGTGACGAGGGGGCGGCGCTGCACCGCTACCGTTTCGGCGATTGACGGGCGCGTGTTTCGTGATCACATGATCGGGCCATGATCACACCTGTCCCGCGCCCCTCCGACAGCCAGCCCTCCGCCCATGAACGGGTCTTTCGCGGGCTGCGCACGCGCATCATGCTGGGCCAGATCCCGCCCGGCGAATCGCTGACCCTGCGCGGCATCGGGCGTGATTTCGGCGTGTCGATGACGCCCGCGCGCGAGGCGGTGCAGCGGCTGGTGGCCGAAGGCGCGCTCAGCATGTCGTCGTCGGGGCGGGTCTCCACCCCCGAACTCAGCAACGAACGGATCGAGGAACTGGCGGCCCTGCGCGCCCTGATCGAGGTGGAACTGGCCTCGCGCGCGCTGCCCCGGGCACATATGGCGCTGATCGACCGGCTGCAGACCATCAACGGCACGATTTCCGACGTGATCCGCGAACGCGATGCGGTGGGCTATATCCGCACCAATCTGGAGTTTCACCGCACGCTTTACCTGCGCGCGCAGGCCCCGGCGATGCTGGCCATGGCGGAAACCGTCTGGCTGCAGCTTGGGCCGACGATGCGCAAGCTTTACGGGCGGCTTCGCCGCACCGAGGCGCCGCAATACCACCGGCTGATCATCGCGGCGCTGCGCGCGGGGGACGAGCCGGGGCTGCGGCTGGCGGTGCGGTCCGACGTGACGCAGGGCCTGCGGCTGCTGGTGGGCTAGGGGTGCCGGGCGGCTCAGGCCGCCAGCCCCTTCGCCCCCATGTTCAGGAACTTGTCGCGCCGCGCCTTGACCAGCGCCTTGCCGGACTGGCCGTCCATCTCTGCCAGCATCGCCTGCAGCGCCTCGCCCACCGCCGCGATGCTTGCGGCGCCGTCGCGATGCGCGCCACCCAGCGGTTCGGGGATGATCCGGTCGGCAACGCCAAGCTTCAGCAGATCCTGCGCGGTCAGGCGCAGCGCCTCGGCGGCCTCGCGCATCTTCTCGGCATCTTTCCACAGGATCGAGGCGCAACCCTCGGGCGAGATCACCGAATAGACCGAATGCTCCAGCATGGCGACGCGGTTGGCGGTGGCAAAGGCCACGGCCCCGCCGGATCCACCCTCGCCGATGATCACAGAGACCAGCGGCACGCCGATCTGCAGGCATTTTTCGGTGGCGCGCGCGATGGCTTCGGACTGGCCGCGCTCCTCCGCACCCTTGCCGGGATAGGCGCCGGGCGTGTCCACCAGCGTCAGCACCGGCAGGTTGAACCGGTCGGCCATTTCCATCAGGCGGATGGCCTTGCGATAGCCCTCGGGGCGGGCCATGCCGAAATTGCGCTCGATCCGCGACTGGGTGTCATTGCCCTTCTCATGGCCGATCACCATGACGGGACGGTCGTTGAACCGCGCCAGACCGCCCATCACCGCGTGATCGTCGGCAAAGCCGCGATCCCCGGCCAGAGGCGTGTATTCGGTGAACAGCGCCTCGATGTAATCCTTGCAATGCGGCCGGTCCGGATGGCGCGCCACCTGACATTTCCGCCAGGGCGTCAGCTTGCGATAGAGGTCGCGCAGCAGATCCTCGGCCTTGCGGTCCAGCGCCGCGGCCTCCTCTTCGACCTGCATCTCCTCGTTCTTCCGCGCCAGCGCGCGCAGTTCTTCGGCCTTGCCTTCGATCTCGGCGAGGGGTTTTTCAAAGTCGAGATAATGCGTCATGCCCGGGCGTCTCCTTGCTGGCGTCTATATGCCGTCCGCCGCGCAAGGTTGCAACATGATGCCCGATCAGCCCGCCAGCACCGGCCAGAGCGAGGCCAGCAGCAGCGCCGCCATGGTCCAGTTGAAAAGGCGCAGCCGCCGCGGCTGGGTCAGCCAGCGCCGCAGCACGCCCCCCAGCATCGTCCAGGTGGTCGCCGAGACCATGCCCACCGCCACATAGACCCCGGCGACCCACAGCACCGCCGCCAGATCGCGGCTCACCGCGTAAAGCGTGATGGCCCCCAGCGCCATGGACCACGCTTTGGGATTGACCCACTGAAAGGCCGCCGCCTGCAGGAAACTCAGAGGCTTGGCGCCCGCCGCCGCCGCCTCGCCGGGGGCTGCGGCATGGGCGATCTTCCATGCCAGCCACAGCATATAGGCGACCGAGACCACGGTCAGCACCGGCCGCGCCAGCGGCACCGCGTCAAAGATCTGCATCACGCCCATGCCCACCAGCAGCACCATGGCGGGAAATCCCAGCGCCACGCCCAGCAGATGCGGCAGGCTCCGGCGCAGCCCGAAATTGGCGCCCGAGGTCAGCAGCATGAGATTGTTCGGCCCCGGCGAGATCACCGTGACAAACGCGAAGGCGCCAAGCGCCAGAAGCAGATCCTGTGTCATGGCGGCACAATCGCGCGAGCCTCGCGGCGAAAGATTGCAAATTGCGCGCGAATCCCGTCAATGCTGCAATCCATGACCGATCTGGATGACATCGACCGCAGGATATTGCGCGAACTCGGGCGCGACGGGCGCCTCAGCAACCTTGCGCTGGCGGAACGGGTGGGGCTGTCGCCCTCGGCCTGCCTGCGCCGGGTGGCGGCGCTGGAACGCTCGCGCACCATCCGGGGCTACCGCGCCGTGCTCAGCCCGGAAAAGACCGGCATCGGCTTCACCGCCTATGTGACCGTGGGACTCAATTCCCATACCAAGGCCTCGCAGGAGGCCTTCGAACGCGCGGTGCGCCATGCGCCGGAAGTGCGGGAATGCCACAACATCACCGGCAATGTGGAATACCTGCTGCGGATCGAGGTGGCGGATCTGCCCGCCTACAAGACCTTCCACACCGACGTTCTGGGCACGCTGCCGCAGGTCAATTCGGTGACTTCCTACGTGGTGATGGGCTCGCCCAAGGATGACCGCGCCTGACCCTTTTCTCGGGCGCCGCGCCGCTGTCGCGGTCCGGCCTGCCTCCGGCGGGGATATTTTTAGCCGCTGGAAGCGGATTTGGCATTTCCAGCGGCCCCAAATATCCCGGGGGAGTCCCCCGCAGGGGGACGGGGGCAGCGCCCCCGAACGAGACCGGCCGCACCCTTGGGACGGCCGGTCAAAGCGCGCGCCTGTGGCTCAGATCTGGCGCACCGCGCCTTTTGCGGCGGAGGTGGTCAGCGCGGCATAGGCTTTCAGGGCCGTGGTGATCTTGCGCTTGCGTTTCTCGTCCGGCTGCCAGCCCTTGGCCTCGCGGGCGGCGCGGCGTTCGGCGATCACGGCATCATCCACGGCAAGGTGGATCTTGCGGGCGGGGATGTCGATCTCGATCCGGTCGCCTTCTTCCACCAGACCGATGGTGCCGCCCTCGGCGGCTTCCGGGGAGACGTGGCCGATGGAGAGGCCCGAGGATCCGCCCGAGAACCGCCCGTCCGTGACCAGCGCGCAGTCTTTGCCCAGCCCTTTCGATTTCAGGTAGGAGGTGGGGTAGAGCATTTCCTGCATGCCCGGACCGCCGCGCGGGCCTTCGTAGCGGATCAGCACCACGTCGCCGGGCTTCACCTTGCCGGTGAGGATGGCGCTTACGGCAGTGTCCTGGCTTTCGAACACGCGGGCGGTGCCGGAGAAGACAAGGATCGACTCGTCCACGCCCGCCGTCTTCACGATGCAGCCGTCCTCGGCGAGGTTGCCATACAGCACCGCGAGCCCGCCATCCTTGGAGAAGGCGTGTTCGGCGCTGCGGATGACGCCCTGTTCGCGGTCGAGGTCGAGGGTTTCATAGCGGCGCTGCTGCGAGAAGGCCTGCGTGGTGCGCACGCCCCCGGGCGCGGCGCGGTAGAAATCGTGCACGCTTTCGGAATTGGTGCGGGTCACGTCCCAGCGGTCCAGCGCATGGGCCATGGTTTCGGCATGCACGGTCGGCACCGAGGTGTCGAGCAGGCCCGCGCGGTCAAGCTGGCCAAGGATCGACATGATGCCGCCGGCACGGTGAACGTCTTCCATATGGACGTCGCTCTTGGCGGGCGCCACCTTGCAGAGCACGGGCACCTTGCGCGACAGCTGGTCGATGTCGGACATGTCGAAGGCGATCTCGCCCTCATGCGCGGCGGCGAGCAGGTGCAGCACGGTGTTGGTGGAGCCGCCCATGGCGATGTCCAGCGTCATGGCATTCTCGAACGCCTTGACCGTGGCGATGGAGCGCGGCAGCACGCTGGCATCGTCCTGTTCGTAATAGCGCTTGGCCAGATCCACGATCAGGTGCCCCGCCTCGACGAACAGCCGCTGGCGGTCGACATGGGTGGCCAGCGTCGAGCCGTTGCCCGGCAGCGACAGACCCAGCGCCTCGGTCAGGCAGTTCATCGAGTTGGCGGTGAACATGCCCGAGCAGGAGCCGCAGGTCGGGCAGGCGGCTTCCTCGATCGCCTGCACCTGCGCGTCGGTATATTTGTCATCCGCCGCGGCGACCATGGCATCGACGAGATCGAGCGCGCGCTCCTCGTCTTCCCACTGCACCTTGCCGGCCTCCATCGGACCACCGGAGACGAAGACCACCGGGATGTTCAGCCGCATGGCGGCCATCAGCATGCCGGGGGTGATCTTGTCGCAGTTGGAGATGCAGACCATGGCGTCGGCGCAATGGGCGTTGACCATGTATTCCACCGAATCCGCGATGATCTCGCGCGAGGGCAGGGAATAGAGCATGCCGTCATGGCCCATGGCGATGCCGTCATCCACCGCGATGGTGTTGAATTCCTTTGCCACGCCGCCGGCCTTCTCGACCTCGCGCGCGACCATCTGGCCCAGATCCTTCAGGTGAACGTGACCAGGCACGAACTGGGTGAAGCTGTTGACGATGGCGATGATCGGCTTGTTCCAGTCGCCATCCGTCATGCCTGTGGCGCGCCACAGGCCGCGGGCGCCGGCCATGTTGCGGCCATGGGTGGTGGTGCGGGAGCGATAGGCGGGCATGGGATCCCCTCATTTGCGGTAATCGGGGTTGTTTACATCTCCGGTGCCTCTGCGGCAAGTCCGGAGGCCACGGGCGGATCCCGTCTTGTCCGGCTGCGGGGCCGGGGCGGGCGCGGCGCCACCTTCGCCTCGATATGGGCGACGATCAGGCCCGCGATGTCCTTGCGCGACACCCGTTCGATGCCTTCCAGCCCCGGCGAGGAATTGACCTCCAGCACCTTGGGCCCGTCGGCGCCGCGCAACAGATCGACCCCCGCCAGATCCAGCCGCATGGCGCGCGCCGCCTTGATCGCCGCCTCGCGTTCATGCTTGCTGATGCGCACCGGCTCGGCGGTGCCGCCCTGATGCAGGTTGGACCGGAAATCGTCGGGCTTGCCCCGGCGCCGCATCGCCGCGACCACCTTGCCGCCGACCACGAGACAGCGGATGTCTTCGCCCGCGGCCTCCTTGACGAAGCTCTGCACCAGAAAATCCGCCTTCAGCCCCTGAAAGGCCGAGATCACGCTTTCCGCCGCCTTCTTGGTTTCCGCCAGCACCACGCCTTTGCCCTGCGTGCTTTCCAGCAGTTTCAGCACCAGCGGCGCGCCGCCCACCACGGCGATCACGTTGCCCGAATCCTTGGGGCTGCGGGCAAAGGCGGTGGTGGGCATGCCGATGCGGTGCCGGGCCAGCACCTGATGCGCGTGCAGCTTGTCGCGGGACACGGTGATGCCTTCGGATCCGGCAAGGCAATAGGTGCCAAGGCTTTCGAACTGCCGCACCACCGCCGTGCCATAGGAGGTGATGGAGGCGCCGATGCGCGGGATCACTGCATCGTAATGCGGCAGCGGGCGGCCATCGTAATGCACCTCGCCGCCGATGGCGCGGATGTTCATGTAGCAGCGCGAGGTGTCGATCACCTCCATCGTGTGGCCCCGCGCCTCGGCGGCCTCGATCAGGCGGCGGGTGGAGTAATTTTCGGCCTCGCGGGTCAGGATGGCCAGCCGCAGCGCCCGGCGGTGCGGGCGCTGGCGCAGGCTGGCATGGTAGACGTCATAAGACAGCTGCGGCTGCTGCAGCCGTTGGGCGGGGGCCACGATCATCTCGGGCAGCAGCGCGCTGCGGCCCAGCAGCATGCGATAGGCCATGCCGCCCCGGTCGGTCAGCGTCACCTCGATGGGCCATGTGCGCCCGCCCATGGTGACATCGGTCTCGATGACGAACCGCATTTCGGTCTCGCCATTGGAGGAGGTGATCTCGCGCCGGTCCTTCAGCGGGGCGGAGCAGATGATCTCGAGCCCGGTGTCCTGCGGATCGGGATGGATGGCAAAGCGCACCATGGGCCGTTCGGCAGAGCCGAAGGGTTCGATGGCAAAGGCGTGCAGCGCCGAGGTCTTGGCCCCGGTATCCACCTTCGCGCGGATCGCGGGCAGATCGAGGTCAGGCAGGGACAGCCATTCTTCCCAACCAAGCGTAAACTGCGGCATCGTCTGATCCTTACCCCGGCGTCGCGTGTGCAGGGCGCTCTATCCGGGGAATGTGACAGGCACAACACGGTGCGCTGCGGCAGGGGCGCGGCTTACCAGACCTGCTGGCTGGCGCGGGACAGCCGGAAGCCGTGGCCCGAGCCGTTGCGGCAGTCCAGCCCCTGCGGGGTGGAGCTGCAGCTGATCCCGCCCCAGCGCCCGGTCTGGCCATAGGGCGCCACCTCCACGCCGGGGGCGGTGTTCCTTGGTCCGGGCGCGCCGCAGATCAGGCTGACCGGCCCGCGTTCGGCCATCTGCACCCGATGCCCCCACGGCCCGCGGCAGGAGGCGGGCTTGGGCGCCGCGGGCGGGCCGGAGCGGTCCCAGATCGTGCAGTCGATGTCCGAGCTTTCGCCCACGCCGACATAACACTGGATATTGTCCGAGGGCGTCTTGAACGGAAACACATCCGCCGCAGCCGGAGCCGCCAGCCCCCCGAGGCAGAACAGAACAGCCAGACGGTGCATGAAACCTCCGAACCCACAGGGCAGCCTCGCCACGCTAAGACCTGCGGGCGGCCCGGGTCAACGGTGTTGAGGGACGCATGGTCCAGCCGGGGGCGGGGCTGGGGGTGCCGCGCTTTTGCGCGGCTTAAAGCTGGATATGCACATGATCGTCGTGACGCGCGGCCCGGCATCCCTGAAAGCCGAATTTTGGGGCCTCGCGCCCCAGTGTGGACAGAAGATGCGGTTCCACGAACACGCGGCTGATGCGCGGATCCGTGGCAAGCCAGTCCAGCATGGCGATCATCCGGGACGGCTCGGGGCTGTAGTGTGGCAGATGCGGCTGCAGCCAGTCCAGATCCCAGCGCAGGCTGAGCCAGTGCGGCGGGCACTGCGTCGGCCCCTGCTCGAACGCGAAATAGCCGATCGGGGATCGCGTGACGCCGCGCAGATAGGACCCCTGCCGGTCCACGTAATAAAAGGCCAGATCAAGCTTGCGGCCATCGTCATGAGACAGATGCGGCAGGAGCGGGAAGCCCGAAAAGAATGGAAAATTTCCGTCCAGAGCAAGCGTCAGGGTGCCCGGATGACGGCGGTTCAAGTCGGCGGCAAGATCTGCCGCAGCCGACGCAAGCTCAGGGACCACATAGTTCCGGTTGGCCAGACAGTAGACCCATGACTGCATCCGCAATGGGCCGCTGTCGCCGCAAGACAGGGGAACCCGGCCAAAGAGCGGCGCGAGCATCCAGGCAGAGGCCGACAGGGCAAAATAGGCCAGGACAAAGACCAACATCCGGTGCCTGGTCCTGAGGCTCAGCAGCCAGGCGAGCCCGCCGACCTGCGTCAGGACGGTCAGGACAGCTACGGCAAGAAGGTGCAGAAGAACGCGCAAGACTCAGGCCTGATCTGTGGGCGGATCACCTTTATGGGCGGGGCTGCGCAGCGTAAAGGGCGGCTGGACCATGCGACTGCCGGACCTTATGCGCGGGCTCAATGCCCGGCGATCATTTCGGCCTGTTTCACGATGCCTTCGGCCTGTTTGATCGAGGCGATGTCGACGAGGCGGCCTTTGTAGACGGTGGCGCCTTCGCCCTTGGCCTTGGCGGCGTCCATCGCGGCGAGGATCTCGCGCGCTTCGGTCACGGCGGCGTCGGAGGGGGTGAAGACCTCGTTGGCCAGCGCCACCTGTTTGGGGTGGATCGCCCATTTGCCGACCATGCCCAGCGTGGCCGAGCGCAGCGCCTGCGCGCGGAAGCCGTCGTCATCGGAGAAATCGCCGAACGGCCCGTCCACCGGCAGCACGCCATGGGTGCGGCAGGCGGCGACGATGGCGGCCTGCGCCCAGTGCCACGGGTCGGACCAGTGCTTCGCGCCATTCTGCAGCATGTAGTAATTTTCCTGCGTGCCGCCGATGCCGGTGGTGGCCATGCCCATGGAGGCGGCGAAATCGGCGGCGCCAAGGCTCATCGCCTCAAGGCGCGGGGAACCGGCGGCGATCTCCTCCACATGCGCGATGCCAGCGGCCGATTCGATGATGACCTCGAATTTCAGGCGCTTTGTCCGGCCCTTGGCGCGTTCCACGGCGGTGACCAGCGCATCCACGGCGTAAAGATCGGCGGCGCAGCCGACCTTGGGGATCATGATCTGGTCCAGCCGGTCGCTGGCCTGTTCCAGCATGTCCACCACGTCGCGATACCACCACGGCGTGTCCAGCCCGTTGATCCGCACCGACAGCGTCTTGCGGCCCCAGTCGATGTCGCCCACCGCCGCGATGATGTTGCGGCGCGCGCTGTCCTTGTCGTCGGGGGCGACCGAATCCTCCAGATCCAGATTGATGACATCCGCCGCACTGGCCGCCATCTTTTCAAAGATCGCGGGGCGGGATCCGGGGCCGAACAGCTGGCAGCGGTTGGGGCGGGCGACCGGGGCGGGCTGGATGCGGAAGCTCATGGAATCCCTCGGGCTTGTAACGAAGTTGCGATTGCGTTGCTTCATTCGTTATTAAATTGCGCGATGCTGCGCAAGCAAAATTGCGGCGCTGCGGCGCGGAGAAAGCGGCGCGCGGGCCGGGGGTGCTGCACGATTCTTCGGCGCTGGCCGAAAAATGCGGAGAAAATCGGCGGCCTTGTCTGGAAATCCGCGAAAATCCGGACAGATTTGCAAGGGATCCGGGGCAGGATGGCCCCCAATGCAGATCTCAGACAGTCATCGGAGACCAGAATGATCCAGACGCCCTATCTTCTCTTTCTCGGCGACGCCCCCGACGGGCTGGCCGCCAAGGTGGCGCAGGGTATCAAGGACTGGCGCCCGGAAAACTGCGTGGGCCAGTTCCGCATGGAAGGGTGCAAGGCCGATCTGGGCCTGACCGACATGACGCTGGCCGAGGCCAAGGCGGCAGGCGCCAAGACGCTGGTGGTCGGCGTCGCCAACCGGGGCGGCGTGATCTCGCAAAGCTGGAAGAAGGTGCTGGTGGAAGCGCTGGAAGAAGGCTTCGACCTTGCCTCCGGCCTGCACAACCTGCTGCGCGACGAGGAAGATCTGGCCGCCGTGGCCCGCGCCACCGGGCGCAGCCTGCATGACGTGCGCATCCCTTCGGTCAAATATCCCATCGCCAATGGCGAAAAGCGGACCGGCAAGCGCCTGCTGGCCGTGGGCACCGACTGTTCGGTGGGCAAGATGTATACCGCGCTCGCCATGGATGCCTGCATGCGCGAGAAGGGCATGAAATCCAGCTTCCGCGCCACCGGGCAGACCGGGATCCTCATCACCGGTGACGGCGTGCCGCTGGATGCGGTGGTGGCGGATTTTATGGCCGGGTCCATCGAATACCTGACCCCCGACAATGATGCCGATCACTGGGACATCATCGAAGGGCAGGGCTCGCTGTTCCACGTTTCCTATTCCGGGGTGACGCTGGCGCTGATCCATGGCGGCCAGCCCGATGCGCTGGTGATCTGCCACGAGCCGTCGCGCGCCCATATGCGCGGCCTGCCCGGCTACAAGCTGCCCTCGATCGAGGCGGTGCGTGACATGGCGCTGGACCTGGCCCGCGTGGCGAATCCGGCCTGCACCGTCATCGGGGTGTCGATCAACACCCAGCACATGAGCGAGGAAGATTCGCGCGCCTATTGCGCCGAGGTCGAGGCGCGCGTGGGCCTGCCCTGCGTCGATCCCTATCGCCACGGCGCCGACCGTCTGGTCGAGGCGCTGGCCGCGGTCTGATCCGCGCGCGATCATCACATTCCCGGCGGCGGCAGGACCGGCGCCGGGCCTGAAGACAAGGAAAGGGCAGGCATCGTGAGCATCGAGGTAACGCGGGACACGTTCCGGCTGGCGCAGGTCTTTACCATCTCGCGCGGCAGCCGCACCGAAACGAAGGTGCTGACGGTGAAGGTGACGCGGGATGGCGTGACCGGCTGGGGCGAATGCGTGCCCTATGCGCGCTATGACGAAACGCTGGACAGCGTCGCGGCGCAGATCGAAAGCCTGCCCGCCGATGTGACGCGAGAGGCGCTGCAGGGCCTGCTGCCCGCCGGGGCCGCGCGCAACGCGGTGGACTGCGCGCTGTGGGATCTGGACGCCAAGCAAAGCGGCAGACGGGTCTGGGAACTGGCCGGTCTGCCCAAGCCCGGGCCGGAGATCACCGCCTATACCCTGTCGCTCGACACGCCGGAAAAGATGCGCGAACAGGCGGCGAAGAACGCCTTCCGCCCGCTGCTGAAGGTCAAGCTGGGCACCCCCGACGACATGCCCCGGCTGGAAGCGGTGCGCGCGGGCGCCCCGGAGGCCACGATCATCGTGGATGCAAACGAAGGCTGGACGGCGCAGGTCTATGCCGATCTGGCGCCGCATCTGGTGCGGCTTGGCGTCGCCATGGTGGAACAGCCGCTGCCTGCGGGCGAGGATGACGCGCTGATCGGGATGGACCGTCCGGTGCCGGTCTGCGCCGACGAATCCTGCCATGACCGCGCCAGCCTGCCGCATCTGAAGGGCAAGTATGACATCGTGAACATCAAGCTCGACAAGACCGGCGGCCTGACCGAGGGCATCGCCCTGCTGGAGGCCGCAAAGGCCGAAGGCTACGGCATCTTTGTCGGCTGCATGGTGGGCTCGTCGCTGGCCATGGCGCCCGCCGTGCTGCTGGCGCAGGGCGCCGCCTTCACCGATCTGGACGGGCCGCTGCTGCTGGCCGAGGATCGCGACCCCGGCCTGCTGTATGATGCGGCGGGCGTGCACCCGCCGGAACCGGCGCTCTGGGGTTAGGCCCGGTCATTGCAGATCGGTCGGCAGACAGGCCGTGGTGCCCTCCAGCGTGATGTCATAGGTGGGGATCGCGGGCGGAAACTCCACCTCGGTGCACAGCGCGAAGCTGCTGGCGCTGCGGCGCTGATAGGTGATCGCGGCGGCATAGCCGGTCAGGCGCGAGGGGTTGCTCGCGCAGTCCATCGGCGCCAGATCCTCGGGCAGCGCGCCGATCTGCTCCTGCAGGCAGCGCCGCACGTCCTGCGCCAACTGGCGCAGATCGGCGATCCGCGCCTCGTCCCGCCGTTCGATCTGTCCCTGACCCGGCCCGCCGACGCTGGCAAAGCTGAGCGCCAGCACCAGCGCGGCGAGCCCCGCCAGCCCCTGCGCCGAAGCCGCGCGCAGCCCGGCGCGGTCCTGCCGGAAATAGCCCAGCACCAGCCCCGCAAGCCCCGCCACCACGGCGGATTTGGCCAGAAACCGGCTGGTCATCTGCCCGTCAAGGAAGGTGTAGATCAGCACCAGTGCATCGCCGAGCAGGGTCAGCGCCGCGATGAACACCGCCAGCGACGACAGCCAGCGCCGGGCGGTGCCATGGGGCCGTGCCGGATCGGTGGCCAGCGCGCGGCGGTCGCTGCGGTCGATGAGCCAGAACACCGGGGTGAAGACGATCAGCCCCGCCATGGCCCAGCGAAGCCCGCCCGCTGCGTAAACCTGCACCCGGTCGGGATCGGGCAGGACAATCTCGATCTGCGCGAAGGCCAGCGCCAGCACATGCCCCGCCACCATGCCGAAGGTGACGAACAGCAGCGCGTGGAACAGCGTCTCGCGCGCGGCTCCCGACCGCACGGGCCGGGGCACCGGCCCCGCGTCGGGCTGGCTGTCGGTCCAGCCTGCCAGCGCCGCGTCGGTTTCGCGCTGGGTCCAGCCGGCCTCGCGCAGCTGGTCCGCGATCCGCGGGCGCGGCGTGCCGCGGGCCAGCGCCTCGCGCACAAAATCGTCAAGCGCGGGATGTTTGGTCATAAGAATTCGTCCTGTCGTGACTGCGCCGCGCTCTGGCGCGGGGCCTGCGGATTCCGCATTTGCCATGCCGCGGGCGGCGGGGTAACCGGCGGCAGACTGCCATGGACTCCGGTCCTGTCCAATCACCCGAATTTCTGCCGGAGGCGCGCCATGGCGGCCCCGGCTCCGCGCTCAGCAAGGAGACTGTCATGACGCGCACCGTCTATGTCAACGGAGAGTATCTGCCCGAAACCGAAGCCAAGGTGTCGATCTTTGACCGCGCCTTCCTGATGGCCGACGGGGTCTACGAGGTGACCTCGGTGCTGGATGGCAAGCTGATCGATTTTGCCGGCCATTCCAAGCGGCTGGCCCGGTCGCTGTCGGAACTGGACATGCGCGCCCCCTGTTCGGACGAAGATCTGCTGGAGATTCACCGCGAACTGGTCCGCGCCAACGACATCACCGACGGGCTGGTCTATCTGCAGGTCACGCGCGGTTCGGCAGGTGACCGCGATTTCGCCTTCCCCGATCCCGAAACCACCGAACCGACGCTGGTGCTGTTCACCCAGTCGAAGCCGGGTCTGGCCGAGTCCCCCGCCGCAAAATCCGGTATCAAGGTGATTTCGGTCGACGACATCCGCTGGGGCCGCCGCGACATCAAGACCGTGCAGCTGCTGTACCCGTCCATGGCCAAGATGATGGCCAAGAAGGCGGGCGCCGATGACGCGTGGATGGTCGAGGACGGCTTTGTCACCGAAGGCTCGTCCAACAACGCCTATATCGTGAAGGGCGGGCGCATCATCACCCGCGCGCTGTCCACCGACATCCTGCACGGCATCACCCGCGCCGCCGTGCTGCGCTTTGCGCAGGAGGCGCAGATGGAGGTCGAGGAGCGGTCCTTCACCATCGCCGAGGCGCTGGAGGCGGACGAGGCCTTCATCACCTCCGCCTCCTCCTTTGTCATGCCGGTGGTCGAACTGGATGGCAGCGCGATCGGCAGCGGCACGCCGGGCCCGGTCGCGAGCCGCCTGCGCGAGATCTATCTGGAAGAAAGCCGCAAGACGGCGATCTGAGCCGGATCAGGCCTCAGGGGAAGGGCGCGGCGGCCAGACGTGCCGCCGCCGCCCGCCCCGCCCAAAGCCCGGTGGCAAGACAGCCGGTCAGCAGATAGCCCCCGGTGGGCGCCTCCCAGTCCAGCATCTCGCCCGCGCAGAACACGCCCGGCGCCGCCCGCAGCATCAGCCCCGCATCCAGCGCGGCAAAGGGCACGCCCCCGGCGGTGGAAATCGCCTCGTCCATGGGGCGCAGCCCGGCATGCGGGACGGGAAGCGCCTTCAGCAGCCGTGCCAGCGCGCGCGGATCGCCGGGCAGGGGGCGCGCCACCTCGGCCAGAAGCGCCCGCACCGCAGGCGAAAGCCGCAGCACCCGGCGCAGATGGCTGGCAAGGCTCTGCTTGCCGCGCGGTCGCGCCAGCCGGTCGGCCAGCACGTCCTCCGCCAGATCGGGGCAGAGATCGACCTGCAGCGCCGCCCCCGTCCGCAGCGCGGGCGACAGCGGATAAAGCCCGCCCCCCTCCAGCCCGCGCGCGGAAATCACCGCCTCGCCGCGCGACGTAAGCCCGCCCGCATGAAAGGCCACGGCTTTCAGCGGCGCGCCAAAATGTGCCACCATATGCTCCGACCACGGCACGCAGAGCCCGGCATTGGCGGGCGAAAACGGCGTCACGGCGATGCCGCGCGCCGCCAGCACGCCTGCCCAAAGGCCGTCCGACCCCAGCCTTGCCCAGCTCGCCCCGCCCATGGCCAGCACCGTGACCTCTGGTCTCAGCCGCACCGCGCCGCGGGGCGTGTCAAACCAAATGCCCTCGTCCCAGCCGGTCCAGCGCCAGCGCGTCCGGATCTCCAGCCCCGAAGCCCTCAGCCGCCCCAGCCAGCCGCGCAGCAGCGGCGAGGCTTTCATCGCCACCGGAAACACCCGCCCGGTGCTGCCGGTGAAGAGCGGCTGTCCCAGATCCTCGGCCCATGCGCTGACAGCGTCGGGGGGCAGGGCCGCCAGCATCGGGCGCAGGCTGTCCGAGGCCGCGCCATAGGCGGCGCAGAAGCTGTCGAAGCCTTCCGCCTTGGTCAGGTTCAGCCCCGACTTGCCCGCCATCAGCAGCTTGCGCCCGAGGGACGGCTTGGCCTCGGCCAGCACCACGGCATGGCCCGCCGCCAGCAGCGCCTCGGCGGCCATCAGCCCCGCCGGGCCGCCGCCGATCACCAGCGCGCCCTTGATCCGTTCCGTTTCCATGCCAGACTTCTGCCGAACCGCGCGCTCCCCCACAAGAGGCTCCGCATGGCCGACCCGCTCTGCCCGCTCTGCCTGCGTCCGATCCCGCCCGAGGCGAAGCAGAGCCTGCATCACCTGATCCCGCGCCTGAAGGGCGGCAAGGGCGGCCCCGTGGTGCGCCTGCACCAGATCTGCCACAACGAGATCCACGCGCGCTTTACCGAGGCGGAACTGGCGCGGCAGTTCAGCACGCCAGAGGCGCTGCGCGCCGATCCGCGCCTGACGGGGTTTCTGGACTGGGTGGCGAAGCGCCCGCCCACATTTCACGCCCGCAGCGCGGGCAAGGGGCGGCGGCGGCGCTGACTTGTCCCTGTCATCCGCCGCGCCTACCCTGTCACAAAACCGGAGAAGGGCAGCGCCATGGTTCACGACTTTCCCGTGCGGGTCTATTACGAGGACACCGACATGGCGGGCATCGTCTATCACGCCAACTACCTCAAATACATCGAACGCGCCCGGTCGGACTGGGTGCGCGGTCTGGGCATCGACCAGCGCGCGCTGCGCGAGGCGGGGCTGGTCTTTGTCGTCCGCCGGATCGAATCCGATTACCTCGCGCCCGCGCGCTTTGACGACGAACTGCAGGTGCGGACCACGATCCGCAGCATCACCGGCGCGCGGCTGGGGCTGCATCAGGAGGTGACGCGGGCGGGCAAGGCGCTGTTTCAGGCCGAGGTCACGCTGGTCTGCGTCACGCTGGACGGCCATCCCGCCCGGCTGCCCGCGCAGATCCGCGGCCTGCTGCACTGATCCCCCGCCTCTTATGACCGCAAATATCCCGGGGGGAGGGGGCGCCCGCGCCCCCGGGGGGCAGCGCCCCCCTCTCCCTGTCCTCCGCCGCTGCGATGCCGGGGCAGGGCACCGGCGGGTTCTTGCAAATCCTGCCGCTGCGGCGGCGCGATGACGCCAATGTGTTGGTGTTCACCCTGCAAATCAGGTAAAGCCCCTGTAATCAGAGCCTCGGCACAGAGGCCATTTCATGCCCATGAGGAAGAGCAGGCTTATGGACGCACAAACCCTTGCGGTCGCGCAGGAGATCGACCTCTCCATGTGGGCCTTGTTTGCCCGCGCGACCCTGACCGTCAAACTGGTGATGGTCCTTCTTCTGGTCGCTTCGGTCTGGGCCTGGGCGATCATCCTTGAAAAGGCGGTGACCTATCGCCGTGCCCGGCGCGAAGCGGTGATCTTTGACCGCGCCTTCTGGTCGGGCGAGCCGCTGGACGAGCTGTTCGACGGCATCGGGCCGCAGCCGAAGGGCCGCGCGCAGCGCATCTTTGCCGCAGGCATGACCGAATGGCGCCGCTCGCATCGCGACGATGGCGGGCTGATCGCGGGCGCCCATGCCCGGATCGACAGATCCATGGACGTGGCCATCCAGAAAGAGGCGGAAGTGCTGCAGAAGGGCCTGCCGGTGCTGGCCACCGTCGGCTCCACCGCGCCGTTTGTGGGTCTGTTCGGCACGGTCTGGGGGATCATGCACGCCTTTGTGGAAATCGCCAACCAGCAGGACACCTCGCTGGTGGTCGTGGCCCCCGGCATTGCCGAGGCGCTGTTCGCCACCGCGCTGGGTCTGGTCGCGGCCATCCCGGCGGTGATCTTCTACAACAAGCTCTCGGGCGATTCCGACCGGATCATCGCGGGCTACGAGGCCTTTGCCGACGAGTTTTCCACCATCCTGTCGCGCCAGCTGGACGCCTGAGCCATGGGTGGGGGCGTGATGAAATCGGGCGGAGGCGGCGGTCGCAGACGGCGGCGCCGGGGTGGCGGCGGGGCGCAGCCCATGGCCGAAATCAACGTGACGCCCATGGTCGACGTGATGCTGGTGCTGCTCATCATCTTCATGGTGGCGGCCCCGCTTCTGACCGTGGGGGTTCCGGTGGAACTGCCCAAGACCGCCGCGGCAGCCCTGCCGCAGGATACCGAAGAGCCGCTGACCGTGACCATCACCGCCGAGGGTCTGGTGCAGATCCAGACCACCGACGTGCCGATGGACGAGCTGACCAACCGTCTGCGTGCCATTGCCACCGAACGCGCCGACGACCGCATCTTCCTGCGGGCCGACGGGGCGGTGCCCTATCAGACGGTGGCGCAGGTGATGGGTGCGCTCAACCGGGGCGGCTTTTCCTCCATCGGTCTGGTGACCGATACCGGCGGTCCGACGTTTGACGGACCGGCGGGCAACTGAGGGACCGAGGTGCGTAAAAGCCTCTATATCTCCGGCGGGGTGCATGCCCTGCTGATCCTCTGGGCCGTTCTGGGCCCTGTCTTCCGGCGCGAGCCGCCGGAGGTCGAGATGTCGTCGGTCACGGTGTTCTCAGAAGAAGAGTTCGCGGCGCTGTCCCAGCCCGCGCAGTCGCCCGACGCAAGCCAGGAGGTGGAAGCACCGCCCGCCCCGGAACCGAGCCCCGAGCCCGAACCGAGCCCGGCCCCCGCGCCGGAGCCGGAACCCGCCCCCGTGCCCGAACCGCCCGCCCCTGCGCCAGAGCCCGCGCCGGAACCCGAGCCGCAGCCGCAGCCGGTGGCGCCGCCGCCCCCCGTCACCCCGCCCGACACCGCCGAGCCCGAGGCGCCGCCCACCCCCGAGGTGGCCGCGCCGCCGCCGCCCGTTCTGGCCCCCACCACCGCGCCGCGCCCCGTGCCGCGGCCCGCGCCGCGCGTGGCCCCCGAACCGGTGGCGCCGCCCGAACCCGACGCCACCGTGGCCGAAGAGGTGCAGCAGGCCGCCGAACCCGCGACCGAAGCCCCAGATGTGGTGGAGGAAGAGCCGCAGGAGGCCACCGCCCCCGAGGAGGCCGCGCCCGAAATCGTGACCGAGGCCGAAGAGCCTGCGGCGGCGGAAACCCCGACCCCCCCCGCGCCTGCTACGCTGGCGCCGGACCAGTCGCGCCGCCCGCTGAGCCGCCCCACCAATCTGGCGCAGCGCCCGGCGCCCGCGCCGGAGACGCCCGCAGAAGCCGAACCGGCGGAACCAGAGGCGCCCGCGCAGACCGCGACCCGACCCGCCGAACCCGAACCGCCCGCGACCCCCGCCGAGCCGGAAAGCGATGCCGTGGCCGATGCCATCGCACAGGCGCTGGCGGCAGGGGGCGGGGGCGGTGCGCCGCAGACCGGCCCGGTCGGCCCGCCGCTGACCGAGGGCGAGCGCGACTCGCTGCGGGTCGCGGTGCAGCGCTGCTGGGTGGTGGATGTGGGCAGTCAGGCCGCCAACACCACGGTGACCGTCGCCATGGACATGGAACGGGATGGCCGCGTCGTCTCCTCCAGCCTGCGGATGATCGGATCGAGCGGCGGCGATGCCGCCTCGGCGGAAACCGCGTTTCAGGCGGCACGACGGGCCATCCTGCGCTGTCAGGAAACGGGCTATTCGCTGCCCCCTGACAAGTACGAGCAGTGGAAGACCATCGAGATGACCTTCAACCCCGAGCAGATGAGACTGCGATGACCGTTCACCGGCCAGGACACACCGGCAAGGAATTGCACAGCCCGCGCTCTGCGGCGCTTTGTCCCGGCTTGCGCGCGGCGCTATGGTGGCGCAAAGGCACAGACGCGCCGGGCTCCGCCCCGGCAAGGAGAGCATGACCATGAAACAGATTCTGGCCCTGATCCTCGCGCTTGGCGCGCTGGCTGCCGCCCCGGCTCCGGTCGCGGCGCAGGGTGGCCCGCTGCGCATCGAGATCACCGAAGGCGTGGTGGAACCGCTGCCCTATGCGGTGCCCGATTTTGTCGCCGAAACCGGCGAGGCCGGGCAATATGCCCAGCAGATCAGCCGCGTCGTGGCCGATGACCTGACCGGCACCGGCCTGTTCCGCGAAATCCCGCGCGACGCCCATATCAGCCGCGTGTCCAATTTCCAGAGCCCGGTGCAGTTCGCCGACTGGAAGGCGATCAACGCGCAGGCGCTGATCACCGGCGCCGTGACCACCGAAGGCGGGCGGATCACCGTGAAATTCCGCGTCTGGGACGTGTTCGCGGGCACCGAACTGGGGCAGGGGATGCAGTTCTCCTCCACCCCGGACGGCTGGCGGCGCCTGTCGCACAAGGTGGCGGATCAGGTCTATTCCCGCATCACCGGCGAAGATGGCTATTTCGACAGCCGCGTGGTCTTCGTGTCGGAAACCGGTCCCAAGGACAACCGCGCCAAGCGGCTGGGCCTGATGGATTACGACGGCGCCAACCTGCAGTTCCTCACCGGGTCGCAGTCGCTGGTGCTGGCGCCGCGCTTTTCGCCCGATGGCAGCCGCGTGCTTTACACCAGCTATGAAACCGGCGAGCCGCGCATCCATGTGCTGGACGTGGGCTCGGTGCAAAGCCGCATCTTGCCCACGCAGGACGGCGTCATGAGCTTCGCGCCGCGCTTTTCGCCCAAGGGGCAGCAGCTGCTCTATTCCATGACCCGCGGCTCCAATACCGACATCTATTCCATGGACATCGCCAGCGGCAGCACCCGGCAGCTGACCACCGCGCCGTCGATCGAAACCGGCGCCAGCTTCTCGCCCGATGGCAGCCGCATCGTGTTCGAAAGCGACCGCTCCGGCAGCCAGCAGCTTTACGTCATGCCGGTGAATGGCGGCGAACCCACCCGGATCAGCTTTGGCGCGGGCCGTTATGGCACGCCGGTCTGGTCGCCGCGCGGCGATCTGATCGCCTTCACCAAGCAGAATGCCGGGCGCTTCCACATCGGCGTGATGCGCACCGACGGCTCCGAAGAGCGGCTGCTGACGGCATCGTTCCTTGACGAGGGTCCGACATGGGCGCCCAATGGCCGGGTGCTGATGTTCGCCCGCGAAACCCAAGGCGCCTCCGGTGTCTCCGCGCTTTATACGGTGGACATCTCGGGGCGGAACCTGAAGCGGGTGCGCACCCCCGATGGCGCCTCGGATCCCAGCTGGGGCCCGCTGCAATGATCCGCGCCGGGGTCGCGCGCCACGTCGCGCAGGCCCCGGACATTCCCATACCGCCGCGGCTGTGATAGCCTTGCGGCACTCCCACGAGCAGGACAGTCCACCGATGAAACACATTACCAAGGCCATCATGCTGGTCGCCGTGCTGGGCACTGCGGCCTGCACCAACCCCAACCGCTTCGGTGACGACGCCTATGGCGCGGGTGCGGGCGCCGGTGCGGGCGGCTATGGCGCCGGGTCCGGCGTCGACAGCGGCGTGCTGCCCGGGTCTGCCGGGGATCCCACCTCGCCCGCCTATTTCAGTCAGGCGATCGGGGACCGGATCTTCTTTGCCGTCGACCAGTCCACCCTGTCCCCCGAAGCCCGCGCCACGCTTGACTCGCAGGCGCAGTGGCTGATGACCAACAACGATTACCTTGCCGTGATCGAAGGCCATGCCGACGAACAGGGCACCCGCGAATACAACATCGCGCTGGGTGCGCGCCGCGCCAATGCGGTGATGGAATACCTGACCTCGCGCGGGGTGGCGGCCAGCCGCCTGAAATTCGTCTCCTACGGCAAGGAGCGCCCGGTGGAGATCTGCTCCGAAGAGGCGTGCTATTCCAAGAACCGCCGCGCGGTCACGGTCATCTCCATGGGCCTGACGGGCTGAGGCGATCAGGATGCGGCGGCTCTGCATTGCCCTTTGTCTGGGTGTGACCGCAAGCGCGGCCGCCGCCCAGAATTCCGGAAGTCTGGCGGACATCCGTCAGGATCTTTCGGCGCTGACTTCTGAAATCCAGAAGCTTCGGCAGGAATCCAGCACCACCGGCGGCACGTCGGTGGTGGTCAGCGGTGACATGCTCGACCGGATCAACACCATCGAGGCGGAACTGGCCCGCGTCACCAACCGCACCGAAGAATTGGGCCACCGCATCGACCGCGTGGTGCAGGACGGGACCAACCGGATCGGCGATCTGGAATTCCGCCTCTGCGAGGTGGAGCCGGGCTGCGATCTGGGCAGCGTCGGCCAGACCACCCCGCTGGGCGGTCAGGCCCCCGCCACCTCTGCAGCGCCCGCTCCGGCGCCTGCCCCCTCCACAGAACCGCTGCCGTCGGGCGGTGCCGAACTTGCAGTCGGCGAACAGACGGACTTCCGGCGGGCGCAGGAGGCGCTCGCCAGCGGTGACTTTCGCGGCGCCGCTACGCAGTTTGCGGCCTTTCGCCAGACCTACCCGGGATCTCCGCTAGAACCGGCGGCGTTTCTGGGCGAGGGCCGGGCGCTGGAAGGCGGCGGCGACGTGCGGGAAGCCGCGCGCCGCTATCTGGACGCCTATGCGAACTATCCCGAAAGCGAACCCGCCCCCGAGGCGCTGTGGCGGCTTGGCGCGGCGCTTGGCACGCTGGGCAGCACCAACGAGGCCTGCGTGACGCTGGGCGAGGTGGGCACGCGCTATCCGGGCAGTGCCGCCGCCACCGAGGCGCAGGCCGCGCGGGGGCGTCTTTCCTGCCCGTGACCGGCAGTCTTGACCAGCGCTTCGCCGAAGCCATCGGCGCGGCGCTGGGACCGGATTTCCCCACCGACATCGCGCTTGCCGTCTCTGGCGGCGGCGACTCCATGGCCATGCTGACGCTGGCGCATAACTGGACGCGGGTCTGGGGGCTGCGGCTGTGGGTGGTCACCGTGGATCACGGCCTGCGCCCCGAAGCCGCGACCGAGGCCGCGATGGTGGCGGAAGAGTGCGCGGCGCTGGGTCATCCCCATGCCGTGCTGCGCTGGCACTCGGACGGGCAGGGCAACCTGATGGACGCGGCGCGGCGGGCGCGGCTTGATCTCATCAACCGCTGGCGGGGCGGGATTTCCCATGTGCTGATGGCCCATACCGCCGATGACCTCGCCGAAACCTTCCTGATGCGGCTGGCGCGGGGCGCGGGGGTCGAAGGGCTGTCGGCCATGGCGCCGCTGCGGCGGGTGCACCTGCCCGGTCCGGTCCTGCCGCTGCCTGCCGCCGATGTCACCGGCGCCTGCCCGCCGCAGCCTGCCACGCGGGCCGCAGAGTTTTCCGTCCTCCGCCCCTGTCTGGACATGCGCCGCGCCGAACTGCGCCATTACCTGCGCACGCTGCGCGGGCGCTGGGTGGAAGACCCGTCCAACGACGATCCCACCTATGACCGGGTGCGGATGCGCCATCTGCTGACCACGCTGGAGCCGCAGGGGCTGGGGCCGGACATTCTGGCCGAGGCCGCCCGCCGTCAGGCCCGCGCGGCAGAGGCGCTGCGGGCGCGCGCCGCACAGGTCTGGGAGGCGCTTCGCCCGCCTGCCGGAGACGCGCGGGCGCGGGAGGGAGAGATCCTGTTCGATCGCGCGGGGTTTCAGGATGTGGAGCGGGACACGCAACTGCGGCTTCTCGCCGCCGCGGTTCGCTTCGTCGCAGGGTCGGCCTATCCGCCGCGCGAAGCCCCGCTGGAGGCGCTGCTGGACCGGCTGCTGGGCGGTGGCGGCGGCACCCTGCATGGCTGCGAGGCGCGCTGCGACCGCGACCGTCTTGTGGTGTTCCGCGAACTGGCTGCGGTCGAGGGGCCGGTGAGGCTGGGCGCCGCGCCGGTGCTGTGGGACGGGCGCTGGCAGGTGTTCCGGCCTGATCTCAAGGGGTTGACCCTGCGCGCGCTGGGGGAGGAGGGCTGGCGCCAGCGTCCCCCCGGGCAGGAGCCGCAGCGCCCCCATGCCAGCGCCCGGTCCTGCCCTGCGGTGTTCGATGGCGACCGGCTGGTGGCCTGCGACGTGTTCGGCCCCGATGCAGGTGCCGCCCCGCTGGCGCAGTTCTGCCCGTTCGGGCGCCAGATGCCCAGCTTTCGGTCATTCCTGCTTTCGCGGTGAATCGCATTGAACCGCCGCGCCCGATCCTTATGTTAGGCGGAGCGCGCCCGCACACCGGACGCGCCACATCCGCATGTTAGGAGGCCGTCCTTGGGCAACGCACGCAACATCGCCTTTTGGGTCGTTCTGTTTCTTCTGATCCTTGCGCTTTTCAACCTCTTTTCCGGGGGTGGCAGCACGCTGCAAAGCCGCGAGATCAGTTATTCGGACTTCGTGAGAGCGGTGGATTCGCAATCCGTCAGCACCGTCACCATCGACGGCGAGCAAATTCGCTACCGTGGAAACGATGGCAACGACTACGTCACGGTGAAGCCGGAAGATGCCCAGCTGACCGACATGCTGATCGACAAGGGCGTGACCGTCCGCGCCGAACAGCAGGAACAGTCCGGCTTTCAGGCCTTTCTGCTGAGCCTTCTGCCCTTCCTGCTGCTGATCGGCGTCTGGATCTATTTCATGAACCGGATGCAGGGCGGCGGCAAAGGCGGCGCCATGGGCTTTGGCAAATCCAAGGCGAAGCTTCTGACCGAAAAGCATGGCCGCGTGACGTTTGACGACGTGGCGGGCATCGACGAGGCCAAGGAAGAGCTGGAAGAGATCGTGGAATTCCTGCGCAACCCGCAGAAGTTCAGCCGCCTTGGCGGCAAGATCCCCAAAGGCGCGCTGCTGGTCGGCCCTCCGGGCACCGGCAAGACGCTGCTGGCCCGTGCCATCGCGGGCGAGGCGGGCGTGCCGTTCTTCACCATCTCCGGCTCTGACTTCGTGGAAATGTTCGTGGGTGTCGGCGCCAGCCGCGTGCGCGACATGTTCGAGCAGGCCAAGAAAAACGCGCCCTGCATCGTGTTCATCGACGAAATCGACGCGGTGGGCCGCAACCGGGGCTCCGGTTATGGCGGCGGCAATGACGAGCGCGAGCAGACGCTGAACCAGCTTCTGGTCGAAATGGACGGGTTCGAGGCCAATGAGGGCGTCATCATCATCGCGGCCACCAACCGCCGCGACGTGCTGGACCCCGCGCTGCTGCGTCCGGGCCGTTTTGACCGGCAGGTCATGGTCGGCAACCCCGACATCAAGGGCCGCGAAAAGATCCTTGGCGTGCATGCCCGCAAGACCCCGCTGGGGCCGGATGTGGACCTGCGCATCATCGCGCGCGGCACCCCCGGCTTTTCGGGCGCCGATCTTGCCAACCTCGTGAACGAGGCGGCGCTGATGGCCGCGCGGGTGGGCCGCCGTTTCGTGACGATGGAAGATTTCGAGAATGCCAAGGACAAGGTCATGATGGGCGCGGAACGCCGCAGCATGGTCCTGACCGCCGAGCAGAAGGAAAAGACCGCCTATCACGAGGCCGGTCACGCCGTGGTCGGCCTGACGCTGCCGCAATGCGATCCGGTCTACAAGGCCACGATCATTCCGCGCGGCGGCGCGCTTGGCATGGTTGTCTCGCTGCCGGAAATCGACCGCCTGAACTGGCACAAGTCGGAATGCGAGGAGAAGCTGGCGATGACCATGGCGGGCAAGGCCGCCGAGATCATCAAATACGGCGAACCCAACGTGTCCAACGGTCCGGCGGGCGACATCCAGCAGGCCAGCGCGCTGGCGCGGGCGATGGTGCTGCGCTGGGGCATGTCCGACAAGGTGGGCAACATCGACTATTCCGAAGCGCATGAAGGCTATCAGGGCAACACGGCCGGTCTGTCCGTGTCGGCCCATACCAAGGAGCTGATCGAGGACGAGGTGCGCACCCTGATCCAGAACGGCTATGACCGCGCCTTCCAGATCCTGACCGAGCGCAAGGAAGACTGGGAGCGTCTGGCGCAGGGGCTGCTGGAATACGAGACCCTCACCGGCGAGGAGATCAAGCGCGTGATGAAGGGCCAGCCGCCGCATGCCTCGGGCAGCACCGGCAGCGATTCCGACGACACGCCCAGCGTCACCGCCATTCCGAAGATGAAGCCCAAGGCCCGCCCGGCTGGCGAAGGCGGGCTGGAACCCGAACCTTCGGCATGATGGCTGCCGCTGGCACCCCCGACTGGAACCCCGGAACCTACCACAGGTTCCGGGGTCTGCGTTTGCGCCCGGCACTGGATCTGCTGCGCAGCCTGCCGCCCCTGCCCGAAGGCGGGGTGGTGGATCTGGGCTGCGGGGCAGGGGATGCGGGCCCGGCGCTGCGCGCTCTGGGCCGCCCGCTGACCGGCGTGGATCTGAGCCCGGCCATGCTCGACAAAGCGCGCGACAGCGGCGCCTATGACCGGGTGGATCAGGCCGACATGGCCAGCTGGACCCCCGACACGCCGCCCGCGCTGATCTTTTCCAACGCCGCGCTGCACTGGGTGGGCGACCATCCGGCCCTGCTGCCCCGGCTGGCGGCGACGCTGGCCCCCGGCGGCACGCTGGCGGTGCAGGTGCCGCATCAGAACAACGCGCCGTCGCACCGCATGTGGCTGACGCTGGCGGAGGAACATTTCCCGGGCCGCGTCGATCCCGACCGCATTCCCGGCGTACTGCGCCCTGCCGAATATCACCATCTTCTGGCGCCGCTGGGTCAGCTGACCCTCTGGGAGACGGAATATTATCAGGAGCTTGCCCCGCAGGCAGAGGGCCATCCGGTGCGCCGCTTCACCGAGGCGACCTTTGCCCGCCCGGTGCTGGAGCCGCTTGATCCCGAAGAACAGGCGCGGCTGATCGCGGCCTATGAGGCGGTGATGGACTCGGTCTATCCCGCCGATGCGCAGGGCCGCGTGCTGTTTCCGTTCCGGCGGATGTTCTTCACCCTGACGTTACAGGACTCTTCCGCAAATTCTGCGTGAAGCCGCGCGGGCGGGGTTGGTGCCGGGCCACGCTTTGGCGCAGTCTGCCGCCAGACCTAGCAAGGAGACTGGTATGCCCGCCCTCAAGCCCACGGATTTTTTTGCCCGCATCACATGGCTGGGGCAGGTGACGGGGACCGGCAAAAGCATCCGCTCGGTTCCGGCAGAGGCGCTGGATCTGGATTTCACCGGCGTGCCTGCGGACCGCCATGCCGGGCTGACGCGGCCCTCCTGTTCGCGCGTCACCTCGCAGCATCCGCGCGGCACGGAAATCCGCAACGCCCGCCAGCTCTCCATGGTCTCCGCCGAAGAGATGGCAGAGATCGCCGCGCGCATGGATCTTGACCGGCTGGCGCCGGAATGGCTGGGCGCCACGGTCATCGTCGAAGGTCTGCCGGATTTCAGCCATGTGCCGCCCTCGTCGCGGCTGCAGGGGCCGGATGGCGTGACGGTGGTGGTGGATATGGAAAACCGCCCCTGTTCGCTGCCCGCGCGCGAGATCGAGGCGGATCATCCCGGCCTTGGCAAGCGGTTCAAAAGCGCGGCACAGGGGCGGCGCGGCGTCACGGTCTGGGTGGAACGGCCCGGTCGGCTGGCGCTGGGGGACGTGCTGCGCCTGCATATCCCGCATCAGCCGGTCTGGGCCTGTCTGGACGAGGCGCGGCGCGACTGATCGCGCCCAAACCGCGTGACTTGGCCCCATTGCTGCGGCTATGCACTGGCCCAGACAGACCACAGCCGGAGCCAAGCCCATGACCAGCGACCTCGACATTGCCCGTGCCGCGAAAAAGCGGCCCATTCAGGAGATCGGCGCACGGCTGGGGCTGGAGGCGGAGGATCTGATCCCCTATGGCCATGACAAGGCCAAGCTTTCCACCGAAACCCTGACCCGGCTGGAGGGCCGCGCGACGGGGCGGCTGATCCTTGTCACCGCGATCAACCCCACCCCGGCGGGGGAGGGCAAGACCACCACCACCGTCGGGCTGGGCGACGGGCTGCAGGCCATCGGCAAGAAGGCGGCGATCTGCATCCGCGAAGCCTCGCTCGGGCCGAATTTCGGCATGAAGGGCGGGGCGGCAGGCGGCGGCTTTGCACAGGTCGTGCCCATGGAATCGATGAACCTGCATTTCACCGGGGATTTCCACGCCATCACCGCCGCGCATAACCTGCTGGCGGCGATGATCGACAACCACATCCACTGGGGCAACGCGCTGGACATCGACCTGCGCCGGGTGGTCTGGCGCCGGGTGCTGGACGTGAACGACCGCGCGCTGCGCGATGTGGTCACCGGGCTTGGCGGGCCGCAGAACGGCTTTCCCCGGCAGGGCGGGTTCGACATCACCGTGGCCTCGGAAATCATGGCCTGCCTCTGCCTTGCGGAATCGCTGGAGGATCTGCAGGCGCGGCTGGGGGCGATGATCGTGGCCTACCGGTCCGACCGCAGCCCGGTGCTGGCGCGCGACCTGCAGGCGGATGGCGCCATGACCGTGCTGCTCAAGGAGGCGCTGCTGCCCAACCTCGTGCAGACGCTGGAACACACGCCTGCCTTCGTGCATGGCGGGCCCTTCGCCAATATCGCCCATGGCTGCAATTCGGTGATCGCCACCCGCGCCGCGCTGCGGCTGGCCGATTACGTGGTGACCGAGGCAGGCTTTGGCGCCGATCTGGGGGCGGAGAAGTTTTTCGACATCAAGTGCCGCAAGGCCGGTCTGCACCCCGACTGCGTGGTGCTGGTGGCCACGGTCCGCGCGCTCAAGATGAATGGCGGCGTGGCCCGTGCCGATCTGGGCGCCGAGGATGTGGCGGCGGTGACGGCGGGCTGCGCCAATCTGGGCCGCCATATCGAGAACCTCAAAGGCTTCGGCGTGCCGGTGGTGGTGGCGATCAACCATTTCGCCGGCGATACCGAGGCGGAACTGGCCGCCGTCCGCGATTTTGTCGCCACGCAGGGGGCGGAGGCGTTTCTCTGCCGTCACTGGGCCGAAGGGTCCGCCGGGATCACCGCGCTGGCAGAGCGCGTGGCGCAGATCGCCGACAGCGGCACCGCAAGCTTTGCGCCGCTTTATCCCGATGACCTGCCGCTTTGGGACAAGATCGAAACCGTCGCCCGCCGCATCTATCGCGCAGCCGAGGTTCAGGCCGATCCGAAGATACACGCACAGCTGAAGGAATGGGAGGCGCAGGGCCACGGGGCGCTGCCGGTCTGCATGGCCAAGACGCAGTATTCCTTTTCCACCGATCCGACCAAGCTTGGCGCGCCCGAAGGCCATGTGGTGCCGGTGCGCGAGGTGCGGCTGTCGGCGGGGGCGGGCTTCGTGGTGGCGATCTGCGGCGACATCATGACCATGCCGGGCCTGCCGCGGGTGCCTGCGGCGAATTCCATCGGGCTCAATTCTGCGGGCGAGATCGAAGGGCTGTTCTGACCGGCGGCGCGGGCGTTGAACATTCCGCCGCATCGCGGCATTAGGGGCGCAGCATGACAGGAGGACGGGATGACGGATCCGGCCAGCTTGCGCGACATGACCGAGTTGCGCGCCGAAATCGACGCAACGGACAAGGCGCTGGCGGCGCTGCTGGCGCATCGCGCCCGGCTGATCGACCGCGCCGCAGACATCAAGGCGGGCAATGGCCTGCCTGCCCGCATCACGTCCCGTGTCGACGAGGTGCTGGACAACGCGCGTGCCAATGCCGGTGCCTGCGGGCTGGATCCCGATCTGGCCGCGGATCTCTGGCACCGGCTTGTGGAATGGTCGATTCGCCGCGAGGAAGCGGCTCTGGGACGGGAGTGACGGCATGACGGCAGCGATCATCGACGGCAAGGTCTTTGCGGCGGGCATCCGCGCCCGCGTCGCAGAGCATGTGACCCGGCTTCGGCAGGAGCATGGCATCACCCCCGGTCTGGCGGTGGTGCTGGTGGGCGAGGATCCCGCCAGTCAGGTCTATGTGCGCAACAAGGGCCGCATGACCGTCGAGGCGGGCATGCAGAGCTTTGAACACCGCCTGTCCGCCGAGACGTCGGAGGCGGATCTGCTGGCGCTGGTGCAGCGGCTCAACGCCGATCCGGCGGTGCATGGCATTCTGGTGCAGCTGCCGCTGCCGGGCCATATGAACGCCGATCTGGTCATCAACGCCATCGACCCCGCCAAGGATGTGGACGGCTTCCACATCTCCAATGTCGGGCGTCTGGGCACCGGGCAGAAGGCGATGGTGCCCTGCACGCCGCTGGGCTGCCTGATGCTGCTGCGCGACCGGCTGGGATCGCTGTCCGGGCTCGACGCGGTGGTGATCGGACGGTCGAACATCGTGGGCAAGCCGATGGCGCAGCTGCTGCTGGGCGACAGCTGCACCGTCACGCTGGCGCATTCCCGCACCCGCGACCTGCCGGAGGTGGTGCGCCGCGCCGATATCGTGGTGGCGGCGGTGGGCCGTCCCGGCATGGTCACCGGCGACTGGCTGAAGCCCGGCGCCACGGTGATCGACGTCGGCATCAACCGGATCGAAACCGCCCCCGGCGAGACCCGGCTGGTCGGCGACTGCGATTTCGACAGCTGCGCCAAGGTGGCAGGGGCCATCACCCCGGTGCCGGGCGGGGTGGGGCCGATGACCATCGCCTGCCTCTTGGCCAATACCGTCACCGCCTGCTGCCGCGCGAAGGGGATCCCCGAGCCCGAAGGGCTCACGGCTTAAACCGCCTGAAGGGCTCACGGCCTAAACCGCCCGAAGGCCCCGCCGGACCCGCGCCCGCCTCAGCCCGAGGCGGGCACCGGCACCATCGTCCCCGTCAGCAGCGCGATGTGATGCTCCTGCCCGTCGCGCAGCGCGAAAACATCCGCCGTGACGATGACCAGCCGCCGCCCCGGCCTCACCACCCGCCCGCGCGCCAGCACCTGCTCGCCGCGTCCGGGCGCCAGCAGGTGGATCTTGATCTCGGAGGTGACGACTTCCATGTCCTCGGGCAGGACGGTCAGCGCGGCATAGCCCGCCGCCGTATCCCCCAGCGCAAAGCTCAGCGCCGCATGGGCATGGCCCTGCTGCTGCCGGACGCCGGGCAGGATCGGCGCGGTGATCTCCACGGCGCCGGGGGCGATGGCGGTCAGCCGGGCCTCCAGCGTCGCCATCAGGCTCTGCCGGTCGAAACTGTCGCGGATGCGCTGTTCAAGTTCCATGCGCCAGTCATGCACGCCCCGCCCCGCCGCGCAAGCGGGCTCAGCGGCGGCGGGGCATGGGCAGGGCCACGGGCTGCGGCCCGGTCAGGACCGCCACCGCCTCCGGCCCCATCAGCGCGTCCAGCACCGGGCTGTCGCTGCGCAGCCCGCCCGCATAGGCGCCGTAGGCGGGCAGGATCAGCCGCCGCGCATCCATCAGGAAACAGGGGCGGCTCAGCACCCGCCCGCGCAGGACCAGCCGCGCCTTGGGGTGATAATGACCGGACACCTCGCCCGCCGCCTCAGGCGTGGCGATATGGCGGAACACCAGCCCGGCCAGCCGCAGCTCTGCCAGATGGGTGCCGCCCAAGGCCACCGGCCCCGGATCGTGGTTGCCCTCGATCCAGACCCAGTCGCGCCCGGCCTGCAGCCGCGCGATCCACAGCCGTTCGGCCTCGGGCAGCAGGCTCTCCACCCCCGCCGCGTCGAAACTGTCGCCCAGACAGATCACCCGCCGCGCGCCTGTCGCCTCCAGATCCGCCTCCAGCCGCAGCAGCGTCTCGCGCCCCTCATAGGGCGGCAGCGCGGCGCCCCCCACCGCCGCCAGCCGCGCCGATTTGCCGAAATGCAGATCCGACACCACCAGCAGCCGTTCTGCGGGCCACCACAGTGCCCCCGATCCCAGCGCCTGCAGTGCCGCGCCACCAAAAGAAAATTCGTGCCCGTTCATGATGCGTTCGATGCCAGACCCGGCGGCGCTCCGCAAGCCCCGCCTCTTCTGACCCAAAATATCCCGGGGGAGAGGCCGCAGGCCGAGGGGGCAGCGCCCCCTACACCCCTTCCAGCTGCGCAAGGCCGGAGTCCCGCAGCAGCGCCGTCACTTCCTCTTCCAGAAGCCGCGCCTCGGCGCTGCCGGAAATCGGCACCCGCCCCGGTTCCAGAAACAGCGGGGCCGACAGCGGCGAAATCCGGTCCAGCCGCAGATGATCGATGCGCCCGCCCACCCGCGCGCACATCTCGCGCAGCCGGGCAAAATCCACCAGCCCGCGCATCGCCTCCTCGCGGGTGATCTGCAGCAGCAGGTGATCGGGGTCATATTTGACCAGCGTGTCATAAAGGATGTCCGAGGACATGGTGGCCTGCCGCCCGCTCTTGCGCTGGCCGCCCATATTGCGCTCGATCAGCCCCGCGATGGTGGCCGAGGCGCGGAAGGTCCGCTTCATCACCGCATTGCCCGCAAGCCAGCCGTCCAGCCCCGCCTCAAGCGCTGTCAGGTCGAAAAGCGGCGCGGGGTCATGCACCGCCTCCAGCCCCCAGATCAGCGTCGCGTAATCCGAGGCGACAAAGCCCATGGGCGCCAGCCCCTGCTCCTCCATGCGCTTGGTCAGCAGCAGCCCCAGCGTCTGCTGCGCGTTGCGCCCGGCAAAGCCGTAAACCACCATCTGCTCGCGCCCGTCATGCGGAAAGCTCTCGATCAGCAGCCGCCCCGGCTCGGGCAGGCGCGACACCGACCGCTGCAGGTCCAGCCAGTCTGCGGTGTGCTGCGGCAGGCCGCGCCAGTCGCCCGCCTTGAACATCCGCAGGATGCGCTCCGACAGCTGGGTGGAGGTGGCGAATTTGGTGCCCATGAAGGTGGCGATCTTGGGCTTGCGGCCCGGATCGCGCGTCACCTCCACCACCATCTCGCGCAGCCCTTCATAACGCACGATCTGCCCGCCGATCAGAAAGGTGTCGCCCTTGGTCAGCGAGGCGGCAAAGCCTTCCTCGATCTCGCCCAAGGGCGCGCCGCCGCGTCCGCGCCAGCGCACCTTCAGCGTGTCGGTGTCCTGAATCGTGCCGATGTTCTGCCGGATGCGCTGTGCGGCGCGCGGATCGCGCAGCTGCCACAGCCCGTCGGGGCGCTGCAGGATGCGCCGCCACTGGTCATAGGCGCGCAGCGCGTAGCCCCCCGTGGCGCAGAACTCCAGACAGGCGTCGAAATCCCCCCGGCTCAGCCCGGCATAGGCCCCGGCGCTGCGCAGCTCGTCATAAAGCGCGTCCGCGTCAAACGGCCCCGCGCAGGCGGTGATGAGGATCTGCTGGCAGAGCACGTCGCGCGGCCCGCGCCCGCGCCCCTCGCCATCCAGATCGCGCGCCCGCACCGCCTCCAGCGCCGCCAGACATTCCACCACCTCGAACCGGTTGGCAGGGACCAGCAGCGCCTTTGACGGCGCGTTGTAGCGGTGATTGGCCCGCCCGATCCGCTGCACCAGCCGCTTGACGTTCTTGGGCGCGCCGACCTGAATCACCAGATCCACATCGCCCCAGTCGATGCCCAGATCCAGCGAGCCGGTGCAGACGATGGCGCGCAGGTCGCCGCGCACCATGGCCTCCTCCACCCGGGCGCGCTGCGCGCGGTCCAGACTGCCGTGATGGATGCCGATGGGCAGCGAATCGTCATTGGCCAGCCACAGCCTGTGGAAAAACAGCTCGGCCTGCGCGCGGGTGTTGTGAAAGATCAGCGTGGTGCGGTGGCGCTTCACCTGCTCCAGCACCGCCGGAATCGCATGGGCCGCCCCACCCCCGGCCCAGGGCGGCGCGGCCTCTGTCTCCAGCATCGCGATGTCGGGTTCGGGGCCGGGATCGGCGGTCACGATCTCGCAGGGGTCGGGATGCCGCGCCAGCAGCCGGGCGATGGCCTGCGGATCCTCCACCGTGGCCGACAGCCCGACCCGCCGCAGCCCCGGACACAGGTGCTGCAGCCGTGCCAGCCCCAGCATCAGCTGGTCGCCGCGCTTGCTTTCCGCCAGCGCGTGAATCTCGTCCACCACCACCCGGCTCAGCCCGGCAAAGATCCGTGGCGCATCCTCGTAGCTGGTCAGCAGCGCCAGCGATTCCGGCGTGGTCAGCAGGATATGCGGCGGATCGGCGCGCTGCCGCCGCTTGACGCTCGAGGAGGTGTCGCCGGTGCGGTCCTCCACCCGGATCGGCAGCCGCGCCTCTTCGATGGGGATCAGCAGATTGCGCCGGATGTCGCTGGCCAGCGCCTTCAGCGGCGAGACATAAAGCGTGTGCAGCCCGGGCCGGGGATCACGCGCAAGCTCGGCCAGCGTCGGCAGAAACCCCGCCAGCGTCTTGCCGCCGCCGGTGGGGGCGATCAGCAGCAGGCAGGGATCCGCCGCGCGCGCCAGCATGTCGCGCTGATGCGGGTGAATCTGCCAGCCTCGGGCATCGAACCAGCTTTGAAGGGGGGCAGGCAGCGCGGTCATCCCCGCCATGTAGGGTGCGCCCCGGCAAAAAGGAATGGCTGCTTCCTTCGGCTGAAAATATCCCGGGGGTGAATTGGCGCGGCACGCGCCAAGAGGGGGCAGAGCCCCCGTCTGCCCCGCTGCTCACACCCCCCTGTGCCGGGGCGCACAGACCCGGCGCTGGCCATCCGCCCGCACCACGCTACCCTGAGCCGTGACAAAGCGCGAAGGACACGCACCCATGACCGATTACACGCCCCCCCGGGTCTGGACCTGGGACAAGGAAAGCGGCGGCAAGTTCGCCTCCACCAACCGCCCCATCGCCGGGGCCACGCATGACAAGGATCTGCCGCGCGGCAGACATCCGTTCCAGCTTTACAGCCTCGCCACGCCCAACGGCCAGAAGGTCACCATGCTGTTCGAGGAGCTGCTGGCCGCGGGCCATGCCGCCGACTATGACGCATGGCTGATCCGCATCGGCGATGGCGACCAGTTCGGCTCCGGCTTTGTCGAGGTGAACCCCAATTCCAAGATCCCGGCGCTGCTGGATCTCTCCGGCGATAGCCCCGTGCGGGTCTTCGAATCGGGCGCGATCCTGCTGCATCTGGCGGAGAAATTCGGCGCCTTCCTCGGCCAGCCGCAGGACCGCCCCGAGATGCTGTCCTGGCTCATGTGGCAGATGGGCAGCGCGCCCTATCTGGGCGGCGGCTTTGGCCATTTCTACGCCTATGCGCCGGAAAAATGGGAATATCCCATCAACCGCTTCGCCATGGAAGCCAAGCGCCAGCTGGACGTGCTGGACCGCGCGCTGGCCGACCGCCGCTTCCTCGCGGGCGAGGAGTATACCATCGCCGATATCGCGATCTGGGCGTGGTATGGCAATCTGGCGCTGGGCCGTCTTTACGAGGCGGGCGAGTTTCTGGACGTGGCCAGCTACGGGAATGTCCAGCGCTGGGCGGCAGAGATTGATGCCCGTCCCGCCGTGCAGCGCGGCCGCATGGTCAACCGCGTCTCCGGAGACCCTGCCGGACAGCTGCACGAACGCCATGACGCGGCGGATTTCGACACCAAGACGCAGGACAAGATCGGCTGAACGCGCGCGCGGGGCCTCTCGGGGCCCCGCCCGTCACAGCCCCAGCGTGGCGCAGAGCGCTTTCAGCGCCTCGCGATCCCCCGGCGCCATCTTGGCGGCGCGCGACCGGAACAGCGTCGCCTGACTGCGCAGCACCGGCTCTTCGCTCAGCACCTTCAGATGGTTGGCGCGCAGCGTCTCGCCGGTGGAGGTGATGTCGGCCACCGCCTCGGCGGTCAGGTTCTTCACCGTGCCTTCGGTGGCGCCCTGCGAATCGACCAGCTGGTAATCCGCCACCCCGCCCGCGCGCAGATAGTCGCGCACCAGCCGGTGATATTTCGTGGCGATCCGCATCCGGAACCCGTGCCGCGCCCGGAAGGCCGCCGCCGCCGCATCCAGATCGTCCAGCGTGTCCACATCGATCCAGCAGGCGGGCACGGCCACGATCAGATCCGCCTGACCAAAGCCCAGCTCGGCCAGCGGCTCGACCTGCTGGTCCCATTGCACCAGCTTCTCGCGCACCAGATCGGTGCCGGTCACGCCCAGATGGATGCGCCCCGCCGCCAGTTCGCGCGGGATCTCTCCCGCCGACAGCAGCACCAGATCCACGCCCTCGACACCCGTCACCGCGCCCGCATATTCCCGCTCCGACTCGCTGCGCGACAGGCCCACGCCGCGCGCGCCGAACCAGTCGAAGGTCTTTTCCATCAGCCGCCCCTTGGACGGCACCCCCAGCTTGATGCTCATGCGGTCAGCTCCAGCAACAGCCCCGGCCGGATCACGCCGCCCACCGCGGGAATCTCGCGCCCGCCGCCCAGATGGCGGCAGAGCGCGTCGTAACGCCCGCCCGTGGCCACGGGGGGCAGGTCGGGCCGCCGGTCGGCCAGAAAGCCGAACACGAAGCCATCGTAATATTCCATCGAGGTGCGCCCGAAGCTCGCCTCGAAATCCAGCTGCGCCACGTCGATGCCCGCCTCGGCCAAAGCGGCGCAGCGGCGTTCGAACCGCTCCACCGCGGGCACCAGCCCGGGCAGATCCACCGCGATGTCATGCAGATGCTCCAGCGCATAGGTGCAGGTCTCGCGCACCGACAGCACCGTGTCGATCAGATCGACCTGACTGCGGCAGAGCGGCCCTTCGGCAGCATCGGCGCGCAGCGCGGCGATGCGCGCGGCCACCTCCGCCTCCGACCGCAGCCCCACCGACACGCCCGCCCGGTCCAGCGCCTGCGGATCGGCCAGCAGCGCCGCGCGCGACGGCGGCACCGGGGTCTTGCCGGAATAGCGGTCCAGCAGCGCGCGGAAGCGCCGGGGCCGCCAGATATGCCGCATCAGCGCGGCGCGCCGCCGCTCCGAGATCTGCAGCCCCGCCACCGCCGCCGCAAGGATGCCCATGTCCCCGGTCACCGCCCGCAGGCCCCAGGGCGCCAGCACCTGCGCGAAACGGGCGAAGACCTCGGCATCCAGCAGGGCCGGATCGCCGCGGTCGAACACCTCGTAGCCCACCTGAAAATATTCAGACCGCCGCTCGGGATGCTGCTCCTGCCGCCGGAACACCTCGCCCGCATAGGTATACCGCGCGGGCTCGGCGCCGTCGGACATGTGCATCTGCACCACCGGCACGGTGAAGTCCGGGCGCAGCATCACCTCGCCGCGCGACGGATCCTGCGTGACATAGGCCCGGGCGCGGATGTCCTCGCCGTAAAGATCCAGCAGGGTCTCCGCCGGCTGCAGCACCGGACAGTCGAGCGGCAGTGCGCCCGCCTCGGCGAACACCGCCTTCAGCCGTTCGGCTTCCGCCTTCTCGGCGGCGATGCTCACGCCCATTGGTCGAGAATCTCGCGCACTTTGGCGACCAGATCGCCGCGCGGCACCTCGTATTGTGAAGGCCGCTCCTTCCATTCCTCAAGGCTGGCATTCTCCGCCAGCTTCGCGCCAAGGATCAGATCCTTGATCTGCAGCACGCCGCGCGCCTTCTCGTCGCCGCCTTCGATCACCGCGACGGGCGAGGCGCGCTTGTCCGCGTATTTCAGCTGGTTGCCGAAATTCTTCGGATTGCCCAGATAGACCTCGGCGCGGATGCCTGCGGCGCGCAGCTCGGCGACCATGGACTGGTAATCGGCCATTCTGTCGCGGTCCATCACCGTCACCACCACCGGACCTGCCGCCCCGCCGCCGATCCGGCCCTTCTCGCGCAGCGCCGCCAGCAGCCGGTCCACGCCGATCGACACGCCGGTGGCGGGCACGGCCTGCCCGGTGAACCGCTTGAC
The DNA here is from genome assembly GCF_035481585.1 of Salipiger marinus. Classification (NCBI taxonomy): domain Bacteria; kingdom Pseudomonadati; phylum Pseudomonadota; class Alphaproteobacteria; order Rhodobacterales; family Roseobacteraceae; genus Salipiger; species Salipiger marinus. Next base: position 66,401 of record NZ_JAYKSL010000022.1, read on the forward strand.
CAGATCGTCATAGCGCCCGCCGCCCGCGACCGAGCCGAACTGGCGCTTGCGGCCCTTTTCGTCAAGGATCTCAAAGGTCAGCTCGGCCTCGAACACCGGCCCGGTGTAATAGCCAAGCCCGCGCACCACCGAAGGATCGATCACGATGCGGTCGGAACCATAGCCCTGCGCGGACAGCAGCGCCGCGATCTCCTCCAGCTCGTCGACACCTTCGGCACCAATGGCCGATCCGCCCACCGCCGCGCGCAGCCGCGCCACGGTCTCGGCAGCCTCGGCGCCCTTGGAGCTGAGGAAGGCCAGCACCGGCTCGGCCTGCGCCTCCGACAGGCCCACCCCGTCGATATAGGCGCCAGAGGCATCGAGCCGCCCCTTGCCGAGCAGCTCGCGCACGCCCGCCACGCCGACCTTGTCGACCTTGTCGATGGTGCGCAGCACCGCGTCGCGCTGCGCGTCATCGCCCAGCCCGGCCACTTCCAGCACGCCGTTCAGCACCTTGCGGTTGTTGATCCGCACCAGATAATCGCCGCGCGGAATGCCCACCGCCTCCAGCGTGTCGGCCAGCATGGCGCAGATCTCGGCATCCGCCGCGACCGTGGCCGCGCCCACCGTATCGGCATCGCACTGATAGAACTGGCGGAACCGGCCCGGCCCCGGCTTTTCGTTGCGCCAGACCGGCCCCATGGCGTAACGGCGATAGGGCAGGGGCAGCTCGTTGCGGTGCTGGGCATAGACCCGCGCCAGCGGCGCCGTCAGGTCATAGCGCAGCGCCACCCAGCCCTCGTCCTCGTCCTCCCAGGCAAACACGCCCTCGTTGGGGCGGTCCACATCGGGCAGGAACTTGCCAAGCGCCTCGACGGTCTCGACCGCAGCGCTTTCCAGCGCCTCGAACCCGTAGCGATGATAGACCCCGGCGATGCGATGCAGCATCTCCGCGCGCTCGGACACCTCGGTGCCGAAATAGTCGCGGAACCCCTTGGGCGTCTGTGCCCGGGGGCGGGGGGATTTCTTATCCTTGGCCATGGCCTCGCTCCGGTCCTCGATTGCGCGCTTCCCTTAGCCCCTCCGCACCGCAGGAGCAAGCAAAGCCCCGCGCCCGTGCTTCATCTTGCCAGATAAACTCCGGGGGGGAGGCCGCAGGCCGAGGGGGCAGAGCCCCCTCTCTCACGATTGCCGCCCGCGAAACCCGGGGGCACAGCCCCGCCCATGGACAACGCGCCCCACGCTCCCTATCTGGCAAGGCACAGCCAAGGAGGATCGCATGCCGACCGACATCGAAACGCTCGAGGAACGCATCGCCCATCTTCAGCGCGCGATGGACGACCTTTCGGACACCGTGGCCCGGCAGGACCGCGACATCGACCACCTGACCCGGCGTCTTGCCCTGCTCATCGAACGCGAGGCGGAACGATCTGCCGAAGGCTCGGGCGGGGTCATTCTCGGCGACGAGCGCCCGCCGCATTACTGACCCGCCTCAGCCCTCAGGGGGCGGCAAATTCCAGCAGCGCGCCGTCATGCAGCAGCATGTCGGCAGAGCGCGGGCTGCCAAGCGCGGGATAGACACTGACAAACACCGTATCCCGCGCCAGCCGGGGCAGGGCGCGGCCACAGGGCGCGTCGCCCGCCACCCGGCAGACCTGCGTCTTGACCGCCTCATAGGCGCGGTCCAGCGGGCCCTCGGGCAGGGTGGATCCGGCGGGGCCATAGCGCAGCCGCTCATGCAGTTCGGGATCGCCGAACATCGCCAGCGCCCCGGTCACCTGCCGCGCGCAGCCATCGTCAAACCCGGTGATCCAGAAGCTGCGGGGGGTGGTGCTGTCCGGTGCGCTGTCGCGCAGCGTATAGCCGCGCCCGGTCTCGGGGTAACGCGCCACCTCGGTGCCCAGCGCCGTTTCCGCCACGCCGCAAAGCCGCGCCACCTCGCCAAAGGGCAGCGTGGCGCCGGGGCCCACCTGCGCATAATCCGGGGCATCGGGGGCGGGGCCTGCCGCGGCGGCCTTGCGCCGGAAGAACCCCAGCAGCCCGCCGCGCGCAGGCGGGGCAAGCCGGTCACTGGCGGCGGACCCTGCGGCGGCGCCATCCTGCGCCACGGGGGCATCCGCCGTGGCGGTCCCGGCCAGAAACCCGCCCTCCGGCTGGCTCTCTGCCGGGTCGGGCAGGGCTGCTGCGCGTCCGGCCTCCGCCGCAAGCGGCACGTCCGACAGCGTGGGGGCGGCTGGCGCGCCGCGGTCACAGCCTGCAAGGCAGATCAAGGCTGTGGCTGTCAGAACCGCCCGTTGCACTGGCCTCTCCCGTGAATTGCTTCGGCATATTGGTAACCGCTGCCTTAACAGGACTCCAGCACTCAGCTTTGCGACCGGCGATATGTCGCGGCAGCGCTCAGAAATCCTCCACCGCCAGCACCCCGCCCAGCGACTTGACCGCGCCCTTGATTTCCGGCGTCACGGGGAAGTCCTGATGCAGATCCATCTCCACCTCGCCGGGCAGGCCGCTATCGGCCAGACACAGCCGGATCGGCCCGCGCCCGGCCTTGGGCATCTGGTCCGCCGCACGGCTCAGCACCGAGGCGATCTGGCTGATCGCCGCAGCACCTTCCACCCAGATCTTCAGCCCCGTGGCCCCGGCGCCTGCCACCATCTGTTCCACCGGCCCGATAGAGCGGGCCAGCAGCTTCAGCTGGTCGGCCTCCATCGTCGCCTCGACGGTGACCACCACCTTGGCGCCGGTTTCCAGAAACTCGCGGCTTTTCTCCAGCGTCTCGGAAAAGATCGTGACCTCATAGGCGCCGGTGGGGTCAGAGAGCTGCGCAAAGGCAAAGCGGTTGCCCTTGGCGGATTTGCGTTCCTGCCGCCCGGCGACCACGCCTGCCAGCTTGGCGATGCAGGGACCGCCACGCGCCTTGTTGGTGGCCTCTTCCAGCGTCATCACGTCGCGCCGTTTCAGCGCGGGCATGTAATCGTCAAGCGGATGGCCCGACAGGTAAAAGCCGATGGCCTTGAATTCCTCTGACAGCCGTTCGGCGGGCAGCCAGTCCGGCACCGGCGACAGGCGCGGCTCCGGCAGATCGTCCCCCGCCTCGCCGAACAGCGACACCTGCGCGCTGGCCTTCTGGTCATGGATCGCCGCCGAATAGGCCACCAGCGCGTCCAGACTGTCGAACACCCGGCGGCGGTTGCGGTCCAGCGCGTCGAAGGCCCCGGCGCGGGCCATCATCTCCAGCGGGCGCTTGCCCACCCGTTTCAGATCGACCCGCCGCGCCAGATCAAAAAGCGTGGCAAAGGGCCGGTCGCCGCGCCCTTCCACCACCAGCCGCATCGCATCAAGGCCAACATTCTTGAGCGCGCCCAGAGCATAGACCAGCTCGCCCGCCACCACGTCGAACGCGGCCTGAGACCGGTTCACGCAGGGCGGCACATAGGGCAGCTTCAGCCCGTTCTTCAGTTCGTCGAAATAGACGGCCAGCTTGTCGGTCAGATGGATGTCGCAGTTCATGACGCCTGCCATGAACTCCACCGGGTGATTGGCCTTCAGCCACGCGGTCTGGTAGCTGACCACCGCATAGGCGGCGGCGTGGGATTTGTTGAAGCCGTAATTGGCGAACTTCTCCAGAAGGTCGAACACCTCGGAGGCTTTTTTCTTGTCGACGCCATTCTCCGCCGCGCCCTTTTCGAATTTGGGGCGTTCGGCGTCCATCGCCTCCTTGATCTTCTTGCCCATGGCGCGGCGCAGCAGGTCGGCGCCGCCAAGGCTGTAGCCGGCCATGACCTGCGCGATCTGCATCACCTGTTCCTGATAGACGATGATGCCCTGCGTTTCGGCAAGGATATGGTCGATCGACGGATGCACCGAACTGATCGGGCGCAGGCCGTTCTTCACCTCGCAATAGACGGGGATGTTTTCCATCGGGCCGGGACGATACAGCGCCACCAGCGCCACGATGTCCTCGATACAGGTGGGCTTCATGCGCTTGAGCGCATCCATCATGCCCGAGCTTTCCACCTGAAACACCGCCACCGTCTTGGCGTCGGAATAAAGCTTGTAGGTCCGCTCATCCTCCAGCGGGATGAGGTTCATCTGGTTTTCGGCGCCGGGAGCAGGCTCGTAAAGCTCGGTGCCATCGGCGGCCACATGCAGCGGGCGCCCGGATTTCAGGATCAGATCGACGGCGTTCTGGATCACCGTCAGCGTCTTCAGCCCGAGGAAGTCGAACTTCACCAGCCCGGCCTGTTCCACCCATTTCATGTTGAACTGGGTGGCGGGCATGTCCGATCGCGGATCCTGATACAGCGGCACCAGCGCATCCAGAGGCCGGTCGCCGATCACCACCCCCGCCGCGTGGGTGGAGGCGTTGCGCAACAGCCCCTCCACCTGCATGCCATAGGTCAGCAGCCGGTCCACCACCTCTTCGTTGCGGGCCTCTTCGCGCAGGCGCGGCTCGTCCTTCAGCGCCTTTTCGATGGAGACGGGCTTGACCCCCTCCACCGGGATCATCTTGGACAGGCGGTCCACCTGACCATAGGGCATCTGCAGCACCCGGCCCACGTCGCGCACCGCCGCCTTGGACAAGAGCGCGCCGAAGGTGATGATCTGCCCCACCTTGTCGCGGCCATAGCGGTCCTGCACATAGCGGATCACCTCCTCGCGGCGGTCCATGCAGAAGTCGATGTCGAAGTCGGGCATCGACACCCGTTCCGGGTTCAGGAAGCGTTCGAACAGCAGCGAATAGCGCAAAGGGTCAAGGTCGGTGATGGTCAGCGCATAGGCAACAAGGCTGCCCGCCCCCGAGCCGCGTCCCGGCCCCACCGGGATGTCGTGATCCTTGGCCCATTTGATGAAATCGGCCACGATCAGGAAATAGCCGGGAAAGCCCATGCCCTCGATGATGCCCAGTTCGAAATCCAGCCGCTCCTGATATTCCTCGGGGCTGACCGCATGCGGGATCACCGCCAGCCGGGCGCGCAGCCCCTCATTGGCCTGACGGCGCAGTTCCTGCACCTCGTCATCGGCAAAGCGCGGCAGGATCGGATCGCGCCTGTAGGCCATGAAGGCGCAGCGGCGGGCGATTTCCACCGTGTTCTCCAAAGCCTCGGGCAGATCGGCGAACAGCGTCGCCATCTCCTGCGGCGTCTTGAGGTAATGCTGCGGCGTCAGGCGGCGGCGCGGCTCCTGCTGGTCGACATAGGCGCTTTCGGCGATGCAGATCAGCGCGTCATGCGCCTCATACATGTCGGGCTTGGGGAAATAGACATCGTTGGTCGCGACCAGCGGCAGACCCATCTCATAGGCCAGTTCCACATGGCCACGTTCCGACAGCCGTTCCGGCCCGGGCAGCCCGTCCTCGCCGGGATGGCGCTGCAGTTCCACATAAAGCCGGTCGCCATAGATGCCGTGCAGCCGGGTCAGCAGCACCTGCGCCGCGCCGCGATGGTTGTCGCGCAAGAGCCGCCCCACCGGCCCGTCCGGCCCGCCCGTCAGGCAGATCAGCCCGGCGCCATGGGTCTCCAGCTCCTCCAGCGTCACATGCGGCAGCTGCCCGTCGCCGCGCAGATAAAGGCAGGAGTTGAGCTTCATCAGGTTTTCATACCCGGTCTCGCTCTGCGCCAGCAGCACGACCGGGGCGGGCGGCTTGGGCCGGTCGCCGGGGGCGGGCTCCACATACAGCAGATCCAGCTGGCAGCCGATGATGGGCTGCACCCCCGCACCGCTGGCGGTCACGGAAAATTCCAGCGCCGCAAACAGGTTGTTGGTGTCCGTCACCGCCACGGCGGGCATGCCCATGGTCTCGCAGAGACCGGGCAGCTTCTTCAGGCGCACGGCGCCTTCCAGCAGCGAATATTCGGTGTGAAGGCGGAGATGGATGAATCGGGGCTCGGTCATGTCCGCACATTAGGCGCTTCGGCGGGCCACAGGAAGGGCGGGCGGACCCGCTGTCCTACGCCCTGCGGCAAAGCGCTGCCGCGCCCGCGGGAGCGGCCCGCGCGGGGCCCCGGAGACGGGCCGCCGCAATGCCGGGCAGCCTGCGGCGGACTGCCCGAGTTTCAGGCAGTTTTCCCTTGCCAAGACCGGAATCCCGCGCCTAGCCTCAGGGGTGCAACAGGTCAGGTCCGCGCGCCCTCTACGCCGCATCGGGGGCGCGCAGTTCGGGGACTTTAGGTAAGGCGGCAGGTCATCAGCATGGATATTTCCTTCCTTCTCAACGGAGAAAGGGTCGCGCTGCGGGATGTTCCCGCAACCCGCACCGCGCTTGACTGGCTGCGCGAGGATCGCGGCCTGCGCGGCACCAAGGAGGGCTGCAACGAAGGTGATTGCGGCGCCTGCACGGTCATGGTCACCGATGCCCATGGATCGCGGGCGGTCAATGCCTGCATCCTGCTGCTGCCGCAGTTGCAGGGCAAGGCGCTGCGCACCGTCGAAGGCATCGCCGGGCCCAAGGGGCAGCTGCATCCCGTGCAGCAGGCGATGGTGGATCACCACGGCTCGCAATGCGGCTTCTGCACGCCGGGCTTCATCGTCTCCATGGCCACGGCGCATCTGAACGGCGAGACCGGCCATGACGACGCGCTGGCCGGAAACCTGTGCCGCTGCACCGGCTATGCGCCGATCATCCGCGCCGCCGAAGCCGCAGCCGGGGCTCCGGTGCCGGACTGGATGCAGGCGGATCGCACCTTCTTCTTGGCGGAAATATCCTCGGGGGGGCGCGCCGCAGGCGCGTGGGGGGCAGACAGCCCCCCTGACACCGCCCATGCCCCCGAAACTGCCGCAGAACTGGCGCAGCTTCTGGCAGAGCATCCGGAGGCCACGCTGGTGGCGGGGGCCACCGATGTCGGGCTCTGGGTGACGAAACAGCTGCGCGAGCCCGCGCCCATGATCTTTCTCAACCGCTGCGCGGATCTGCAGCAGATCGAGGTGACCCCCGATCATCTGCGCATCGGCGCCGGGGTGACCATGGACCGGGTGCTGGATCTGATGCGGGAGCATTTCCCCTCCTATGCCGAGATGCTGCGCCGCTACGGCTCGGCGCAGGTGCGGGCGGCGGCGACGATCGGCGGTAACATCGCCAATGGCTCGCCCATCGGGGACAATCCGCCGCCGCTGATCGCGCTGGGCGCCGTGCTGCATCTGCGCTCCGCGCAGGGACGCCGCAGCCTGCCGCTGGAGGCGTTCTTCGTGGACTATGGCCGTCAGGACCGCGCGCCCGGCGAATTTGTCGAGGCGGTGGAGATCCCGCGCCAGCCCGACCGGCTGCGCGTCTACAAGCTGTCCAAGCGGTTCGATCAGGACATCTCTGCGGTCTGCGGCGCCTTTGTCATCCGCGTCGAGGCGGGGCGGGTGGCCGAGGCCCGCCTTGCCTTTGGCGGCATGGCGGGCATTCCCAGACGCGCGACGCATGTGGAGGCGGCGCTGCGGGGCTGCGCCTGGACCGACGAGGCGCTGATCACCGCATGGGACGCGTGGGAGCAGGATTTTGCCCCGCTGTCGGACATGCGCGCCAGCGCCGAGTATCGGCTGACGGCGGCGCGCAACATGCTGACCCGCTATCTGCTGGAGGATCTGGGCGGGCTGACCGACGTGCGGAAGGTGCGGGCATGAGCGGGACACATGACGTGGCACATCTGGCGCTGCCGCATGATGCGGCGACCCTGCATGTGACCGGCAAGGCGCGCTACGTCGATGACATTCCCGCGCCCGCCGACTGCCTGCATCTGGCCTTTGGCCTGTCGCAGATCGCCCATGGCCGCATCGCGGCGCTGGATCTGGCGGCGGTGCGCGCCGCCCCCGGCGTGGTGGGCGTGTGGGAAGCCAAGGATCTGCCCTCGGACTGCGACTGTTCGCCGTCGAACCATGACGAGCCGCTGCTGTCGGGCGCCACGATCCGCTATCTGGGCCAGCCGGTGTTTCTGGTGGCGGCGACCAGCCATCTGGCGGCGCGGCGCGCGGCGCGGCTGGCGCAGATCACATGGCAGGAGCGCGACCCGGTGCTGAGCCTGCAGGAGGCGCTGGAGGTGGATGCGCGTTTCGAGGAGGGGCCGCGCATCTGGCAGGCGGGCGATGTGGGCGCGGCGCTGGACGCGGCCCCCATGGTGCTGGACGGCTCCCTCACCATGGGCGGGCAGGAGCATTTCTATCTGGAAGGTCAGGCGGCGCTGGTGCTGCCGCAGGACAATGGCGATCTGGTGGTGATGAGTTCCACCCAGCATCCGACCGAGATTCAGCACAAGGTCGCCCATGCCCTGCATCTGCCCATGCATGCGGTGCGGGTGGAGACGCGGCGCATGGGCGGCGGCTTTGGCGGCAAGGAAAGTCAGGGCAACGCGCTGGCCGTGGCCTGTGCGGTGGTGGCGCAGGTCTTGGGGCGGCCGGCCAAGATGCGCTATGACCGCGACGACGACATGATGATCACCGGCAAGCGCCACGATTTCCGCATCGATTACAGCGTGGGTTTTGATGCCGAGGGGCGGATTCTCGCGGTGGATTTTGTGCATTACGTGCGCTGCGGCTGGTCGCAGGATCTGTCGCTGCCGGTGGCGGACCGCGCGATGCTGCATGCCGACAATGCCTATCACATCCCGGCGCTGCGGGTGGAAAGCCACCGGCTGCGCACCAACACGCAGAGTGCAACCGCCTTTCGCGGCTTTGGCGGCCCGCAGGGGATGCTGGGGATCGAGCGGGTGATGGATCACGTGGCGCATCATCTTGCGCTTGACCCGCTGGAGTTGCGGCGGCGGAATTTCTATGCGGATGGCGGGGCAGGGGGGCTGTCTGCCCCCCATGCGCCTGCGGCGCCTCCCCCCGAGGATATTTCCAGCCAATGGAAACCTGACGAGGATCTGGCTTCCCGGGGGGCGGTGCCTGCGGGCGGGCCGGAGGTGGCGCCGGTCTCTCCTGCGCCCGGACCGCAGAGCACCCATTACGGGCAGGTGGTGGAGGATTTTGTGCTGAACGCGCTGACGGCGCGGCTGGCGCAGACCTGCGATTACGCGGCGCGGCGCAGTGCGGTGGCAGACTGGAACGAGGCCAACCCGGTGCTGAAGCGCGGCATCGCGCTGAGTCCGGTGAAATTCGGCATTTCCTTCACGCTGACCCATCTCAATCAGGCGGGCGCGCTGGTGCATGTCTATCAGGACGGGTCGATCCAGCTCAATCACGGCGGCACCGAGATGGGGCAGGGGCTTTATCAGAAGGTGGCGCAGGTGGCGGCGCGGGTCTTTGGCGTGCCGGTGGGGCTGGTGCGGCTGACGGCGACGGATACCGGCAAGGTGCCCAACACCTCGGCCACGGCGGCCTCTTCGGGGTCGGATCTGAACGGCATGGCGGTCAAGGCCGCCTGCGACACCATCCGCGACCGGATGGCCGCGCATCTGGCGGCGCTGCATCAGGTGCCGCCGCAGAGCGTGGTCTTCGCCGAAGGCGGGGTGACGGTGGGCGAGACGCGGCTTGGCTTCGCCGAGGCGGCGGCGCTGTGCTATCAGGGGCGGGTGTCGCTGTCGGCGACCGGGTTCTACCGGACGCCGAAGCTCGACTGGGACCGGCTGCGCGGTCAGGGGCGTCCGTTCTTCTATTTCGCCTATGGTGCGGCCTGCACCGAGGTGGTGGTGGACACGCTGACCGGCGAATACCGCATCCTGCGCGCCGACATCCTGCAGGATTGCGGCGCCTCGCTGAACCCGGCGCTGGATCTGGGCCAGATCGAAGGCGGCTATGTGCAGGGGGCAGGCTGGCTGACCACCGAGGAGCTGGTCTGGGACGAACGGGGGCGGCTGCGCACCCATGCGCCCTCCACCTACAAGATTCCCGCCTGTTCCGACCGGCCGGAGGTGTTCAACGTGGCGCTCTGGGACGGGCGCAACGTGGAGGAGACCATCTATCGGTCAAAAGCGGTGGGAGAGCCGCCCTTCATGCTGGGCATCTCGGCCTTTCTGGCGCTGTCGGATGCGGTGGCCGCCTGCGGATCGGGTTACCCGGCGCTGGACGCGCCCGCCACGCCGGAGCGGGTGCTGGCGGCGATCCGGAGGATGCAGGGTGAGCTTTGATCTGGCGGCGCTGCGCGCGGCGGTTTCGGCCCATGGCCGGGTGGCGCGGGTCGTGGTGGCCGAGGTCATGGGCTCCGCCCCGCGCGAGGTCGGGGCCGCGATGCTGGTCTGGCCCGGCGGGCAGGCGGGCACCATCGGCGGCGGCGCGCTGGAACTGATGGCCAGCCGTGAGGCGCTGGAGCGGCCCGGGCTGCGCCGCCACGCGCTGGGGCCGGGGCTGGGCCAGTGCTGCGGCGGGGCGGTGGTGCTGCTGACCGAGATCCATGACGCGGCATCTGTCGCCGCGCTGGAGGGGCAGGAGGTGATCGCCCGTGGCCCCGGTGACATGCCGCTGGCGGTGCGCCGCGTGCTGGATCAGGCGCGCGGGCGCGGCATGCCGCCCGCGCCACGGCTGGTGCAGGGCTGGATGGTGGAGCCGGTGCAGCCCCCCCGCGATCCGGTCTGGATCTGGGGGGCGGGCCATGTGGGCCGGGCGCTGGTGGCGGTGCTGGCGCCGCTGCCGGATCTGGCGCTGAGCTGGGTCGATACCGGGCCGGAGCGGTTTCCCGACGTGGTGCCCGAGGATGTGACCGTGCTGCCCGCCGCCGATCCGCTGCGGCTGGTGCCGCATGCGCCGCCGCAGGCCGCGCATCTGGTGCTGACCTACAGCCACGAGCTGGATCTGCAGATCTGTCACGCGCTGCTGGGCCATGGCTTCGGCTTTGCCGGGCTGATCGGATCGGACAGCAAATGGGCCCGGTTTCGCAGCAGGCTGCGGGCGCTGGGCCATGCGGACGCGCAGATTTCGCGCATCTGCTGCCCGATTGGGCAAAAATCCTTTGGGAAACATCCGCAGGCGATTGCCATCGGGGTGGCAGCCCAGCTAGTCAGGCGGCAAAAAGGGGAAGGTTTGGATTGGGCGACACACTCCTCAGCATCCGGGGTCTGACCAAGGCCTATCCCGGCGTCGTGGCCAATGACGATGTCAGCTTCGACATCGGGCAGGGCGAGATCCATGCGCTGCTTGGCGAAAACGGCGCGGGCAAGTCCACGCTGGTCAAGATGATCTTCGGGCTGGTCAAGCCGGACCGGGGCGAGATGCTGCTGGAGGGCGCGGGCTATGCCCCCGGCCAGCCCTCCGAGGCGCGGCGGTCCGGCGTGGCCATGGTGTTCCAGCATTTTTCGCTGTTCGACGCGCTGAGCGTGGCCGAGAACGTGGCGCTGGGCATGGAAAACCCGCCCGCGTCGCGCGATCTGGCGCGGCAGATCCGCGAGGTGTCGGAAACCTATGGCCTGCCGCTGGATCCGGGCCGCACCGTGGGCACGCTGTCGGCGGGGGAACGCCAGCGGGTGGAGATCATCCGCTGCCTGCTGCAGGACCCGCGCCTGCTGATCATGGACGAACCGACCTCGGTGCTGACCCCGCAGGAGGTGGAGATCCTGTTCCAGACCCTGCGCAAGCTGAAAGCGGAAGGCACCTCGATCCTCTACATCTCGCACAAGCTCGAAGAAATCCGCGCGCTGTGTGATGCCGCGACCATCCTGCGGCTGGGGCGCAGGGTCGGCACCTGCATCCCGCGCGAGGTGACGGCGCGGCAGATGGCGGAGATGATGGTGGGCGCAAGCTTTGCCACGCCGGAACCGCGCGGCGGCGTCAAGGGCGAGGTGCTGCTGGCCGTGGCCGGGCTGTCGCTGCCCGCGCCGGGGGCGTTCGGCACGCCGCTGCGCGACATCCACATGGAGGTGCGGCGCGGCGAGGTGCTGAGCATCGGTGGGGTGGCGGGCAACGGGCAGGACGAGCTGCTGATGGCGCTGTCCGGAGAGCGGCTGGCGCCTGCGGGCACGATCCGGTTCAAGGGCACGGATGTCAGCCGGTCCGGCCCGGTGGAGCGCCGTGCCGCGGGCCTGCTCTCCGGCCCCGAGGAACGGCTGGGCCATGCGGCGGCCCCGAACATGAGCCTGACCGAAAACGCGGTGCTGACCGCGGCGCGGCGGCAGGGCCTCGTGCGGCATGGCCTGATCGACTGGGGCCGCGCTGCGGGCTTTGCCGAAGAGGTCATCGCGCGGTTCGACGTGCGCACGCCGGGGCCGGGCACGGCGGCGCGGGCGCTGTCGGGCGGCAACCTGCAGAAATTTGTCGTGGGGCGGGAGATTCTGCAGAACCCCGACCTTTTTGTGGTGAACCAGCCGACTTGGGGCGTGGATGCGGCGGCGGCGGCGGCGATCCGGCAGGCGCTGCTGGATCTGGCGGCGCAGGGGGCGGCGATCATCGTCATCAGTCAGGATCTGGACGAGCTTATGGAAATTTCGGACCGGTTTGCGGCGCTGAACGAGGGGCGGCTGTCCGCCGCGCGGGCGGTGGCCGATCTGGATATGGAAAAGATCGGTCTGATGATGGGCGGGGCCCATGACATGGAGGTGGCGCATGTCGAGGGGTAAGGCGCGCTTGAAAATTTTCGTACGAAAATTTTCAAGCTGCGAGATTTTTCGGACGAAAAATCTCGCGACATCGGCGGAGCTGGGCGCATGATCCGGCTGGAGCGCAGGCTTGAGCCGTCGCGGCTCTGGACCGTGCTGACCCCGCTGCTGGCGGTGGCGCTGACCATGCTGGCAGGCGGGCTGATGTTCGCGCTGCTGGGCAAGCCGCCGCTGGAGGCGATCCGCACCATTTTCTGGGATCCGCTGTTCCATCCGCAGTTCGCGTCCTATTCGCGACCGCAGCTTCTGGTGAAGGCTGGGCCGCTGATCCTGATCGCCATTGGTCTCTCGGTCGGGTTTCGCGCCGGGATCTGGAACATCGGCGCCGAAGGGCAGTATATCATGGGCGCCGTCTGCGGCGCGGCGGTGGGGCTGGCCTTCTACCCCTCCGACTCGGCGCTGCTCTTCCCGCTGATGGTGGTGGCGGGGGGGCTTGGCGGCTGGGCCTGGGCGATGATCCCGGCACTGCTGAAGACCCGCTTTGGCACCAACGAGATCCTCGTATCGCTGATGCTGGTCTATGTGGCGCAGAACATCCTCGCCTCGGCCTCGTCGAGCTGGCTGCGCAGTCCCGAGGGCATGGGCTTTCCCGGCTCGCGCAATTTCAAGCAGTGGCCGGCGGTGCATAATGCCGAACTGCTGCCGGATACCGGGATGCACTGGGGGGTGGTCGCGGCGCTGATCGCCGTGATCGCGGCCTATGTGCTGCTGGCGCGGCACATTCAGGGCTTCAACATCCGGCTGACCGGCGAGGCGCCGCGGGCGGCGCGGTTTGCCGGGGTCAGCCCCGCGCGGATCATCGTGCTGTGCCTTGGCATTTCCGGCACGCTGGCGGGGCTTGCCGGTCTTTTCGAGGTGACGGGCCCCGCCGGGCAGGTCACCATCGATTTCAACTCCGGCTATGGTTTCACCGCCATCATCGTGGCCTTTCTGGGCCGCCTGCATCCGGTGGGGATCCTGCTGGCGGGGCTGCTCATGGCGCTGACCTATATCGGCGGCGAGCTGGCGCAGCTGATGCTGGGCCTGCCCGGCGCGTCGATCCAGCTCTTTCAGGGCATGCTGCTGTTCTTCCTGCTGGCCACCGACGTTTTCACCAATTACCGCATCCGCCTGTCCCGCAGAGAGGTCGCCTGATGGATCCCGTGCTGCTTGTCGCCTCGATCATGGTTTCGGCCACGCCGATCCTGCTGGCCGCTCTGGGCGAGATGGTCGTGGAAAAGGCGGGCGTGCTGAACCTTGGCGTCGAGGGCATGATGATCACCGGCGCGGTGATGGGCTTTGCCGTGGCGGTGGGCAGCGGCTCGCCGCTTCTGGGCTTTGCCGGGGCGGCGCTGGCCGGGGCGGTGCTGTCGCTGAGTTTCGGCCTGCTCACCCAGTATCTGCTGTCCAATCAGGTGGCGACGGGGCTGGGGCTGACGCTGGTGGGGCTGGGCCTTTCGGCGCTGATCGGGTCCAGCTTCGAAGGGCTGCGCGCGCCCTCGCTGCCCAAGCTTGACCTGCCGCTGCTGGGCGATCTGCCGGTGCTGGGGCCGATGCTGTTCCGGCATGACATCATGGTCTATGTCAGCCTTGCGCTGGTGGCGGCGGTCTGGGCCTTTCTGAAATTCACCCGCGCCGGGCTGATCCTGCGCGCGGTCGGCGAAAACCACGACAGCGCCCATGCGCTTGGCTACAGGGTGGTGCATGTGCGGCTGGCCGCCATCGCGTTCGGCGGGGCCTGCGCCGGTCTGGGCGGGGCCTATGTCAGCCTTGTGCGCGTGCCGCAATGGACCGAAGGCATGACGGCTGGTGCGGGCTGGATCGCGCTGGCCATCGTGGTCTTCGCCTCGTGGCGGGCCTTTGGCGTGCTGCTGGGGGCCTATCTTTTTGGCGGCGTCAGCGTGCTGCAGCTTAACCTGCAGGCGGCGGGCACCACGGTTCCGGTGGAGCTGTTGTCGATGTCGCCTTACCTGATAACGATCATCGTTCTGGTGATCATCTCGGCCCGCGGGGTGCATGGCGCACCCGGATCGCTGGGCCGTCCTTTCCACGCCGCGGCCTGAGACGCGCGCCCATCTTTGACGACAGGGAGACCAAGTCATGAAACGCAGAACCCTACTCGCCTCCGCCGCGCTGAGCCTTGCGCTGGCCAGTGGCGCGGCCTTTGCCCAAGGCGACACGCCCAAGGTGGCCTTCGTCTATGTGGGCCCGGTCAATGACGGCGGCTGGTCGCAGCACCACCACGAGGCCGCGATGAAGATGAAAGAGCATTTTGGCGATGCCATCGAGGTCATCGAACAGGAATCGGTGCCCGAAGGTGCGGATGCCGAACGCGTGCTGACCCAGATGGCGCTGTCGGGCGCCGACCTGATCTTCACCACGTCTTTCGGCTACATGGATCCCACCATCAACGTGGCGGCGAAATTCCCGGATGTGAAATTCGAGCACGCCACCGGCTACAAGACCGCGCCCAACGTGTCGGTCTATTCCGCGCGCTTCTACGAAGGCCGCGCCGTCACCGGCTATCTGGCCGGGGCGATGACCAAGACCAACAAGATCGGCTATATCGGGTCTTTCCCGATCCCCGAGGTGATCCGCGGCATCAACTCCACCTTCATCCACGCGCGCAAGGCGAACCCGGATGTGGAACTGTCGGTGGTGTGGATTTCCACATGGTTCGACCCCGCCAAGGAAGCCGATGCCACGCAGGCGCTGCTGGATCAGGGCGCCGATGTGGTGCTGGCGCATACCGATTCCACCGCCCCGCTGGCGGTGCTGCAGAAGGCAGGCGCCTATGGCTTCGGTCAGGCGGCGGACATGTATGAATATGCGCCCGAACCGCGCCTGTCGTCGATCATCGACGAATGGTCGCCCTATTACATCGAACGGGTGCAGGCGCTGATCGACGGCACCTGGGAAAGCACCAGCACCTGGGCCGGGATCGGCGACGGCATGGTGGGCATCGGCGAATTCACCGGCCCCATCCCCGAAGAGGCGCTGGCTGCCGCGACCAAGATGAAGGACGACATCGCCTCCGGCGCCTATCACCCCTTCACCGGCCCGCTGAACAAGCAGGACGGGTCGGCATGGCTGGCCGAAGGCGAAGTGGCCGATGACGGCACGCTGGCGGGGATGGATTTCTACGTCGAGGGTCTGACCACCGAAATCCCGAACTGAGCCTAGGCACCAGGTATCAGGGAACGCCGCCGGGGCGGGCTCCGGCGGCGTTCCGCATTTCAGGATGACAGGATGAGCAGGCAGGATCAGGGGCAGGGGCCCGCAGTGGCAGTGGTGCTGGGGGCGGCGGTCTGGCCGGGGGGCGTGGCCTCTCCCACGCTGGCGCGGCGCACGGATCACGCGATCCGGCTGTGGCGGGCCGGGGAGGTGCAGGTGATCCTTGGCTGTGGCGGCGTCGGGCGGCATGGCCCGGCAGAGGCCGAGGTGATCGCAGACCTGTGCCGCGCGGCGGGGGTGCCCGAGGCCGTGCTGCGGCAGGAAGCCGCCTCCACCAGCACCGAGGAGAACCTGCGCTTTGCCCGGCCGCTGCTGGCGCGGCTGGCGCCGTCGCGGGTGGTGATCGTCACGGACGGGTTCCATGCGCCGCGCGCGCGGCTGGTGGCGCGGCGGCTGGGGCTGCGGGTGGTCAGCGCCCCGGTGCACGCCCCGCTGACGCTGCGACGGATTCGCGCAGGCCTGCGCGAGATGCCCGCCTATCTTTGGACCGCGCTGCGGCTCTGGCGCTAGATCACGCCGATTTCCGCCAAGGCACCGGCAAGTTCGGGGGGCAGGGCATCCTCATGCGCGCGGTTTTTGGGCAGATCGCGCGGCGCGTCGGCGGGATCCAGATAGCGCCAGCCCTGAAACGGGCGCTTGGGCGTTGCCGTCACCCGGATCAGCCCCGGCTCCAGCACCAGCGCGCAGCGGTTGGTGCCATCCTCGCCCGTCACTCGGTTCAGCCCGACGATGGGCTGGCGGCACTGCACCAAGCCCTTGATCACCCAGAAGATCGACCCGCCAGCCAGCACCTCCGCCTCGCGCTTCGGCCACATGCGGGTGACATGGCGCGGGCAGCCGTCCCGGCCCCGCGCCGCCTGAGAGGCCTGCCACGCGGCCAGATCCTCGACGCTGTCGGTGCCGACGCTGAGCTTGATGAGATGCACCGTTTTTGTCACGCGACTCTCCCGTTGGATACGAAGATATGGTAGGCTTTTCCGGCGCGGCTGCAAGCTGTGGTGCGGTCACGGTGTGGCGACCCCCGTTGCGCCCCGCGCGTTCCGCCTGTAGTCAGACCTGCCCTTACCAAGGATTCCTGCTGCCATGACTCGCTTTGCCGCCCCCATTGCCGAACAGATCTGGGACATGAAATACCGCTTCAAGGATGCGGATGGCACGCCCATCGACAAGACCGTGGAGGACAGCTGGCGCCGCATCGCCCGCGCGCTGGCCGCGGTCGAGGACGAGCCCGATCTGTGGGAGCCGAAGTTCTACGCGGCGCTGGAGGATTTCAAATACCTGCCCGCCGGGCGGATCACCGCCGGCGCCGGCACCGCGCGCAGCGTGACGCTGTTCAACTGCTTCGTCATGGGCACCATCCCTGACAGCATGTCCGGCATTTTCGACATGCTGAAAGAGGCGGCGCTGACCATGCAGCAGGGCGGGGGGATCGGCTATGATTTCTCCACCATCCGGCCCAAGGGCGCGCCGGTGCGCGGCGTGGCTGCCGATGCCTCCGGCCCGCTGAGCTTCATGGATGTCTGGGACGCCATGTGCCGCACCATCATGTCCGCAGGCAGCCGCCGCGGCGCGATGATGGCCACGATGCGCTGCGACCATCCCGACATCGAACAGTTCATCGCCGCCAAATCCGACAGCGCCCGGCTGCGCATGTTCAACCTGTCGGTGCTGGTCACCGATCCGTTCATGGAAGCGGTGAAGGCGGATGCCTCGTGGGATCTGCAGTTCGGCGGCAAGGTCTACCAGACCGTGCAGGCCCGGGATCTGTGGAACCGCATCATGCAGGCCACCTATGATTACGCCGAACCGGGCGTGATCTTCATCGACCGCATCAATCAGGCCAACAATCTGGCCTATGTCGAGGAGATCGCCGCCACCAACCCCTGTGGCGAACAGCCGCTGCCGCCCTATGGCGCCTGCCTGCTGGGGTCGATCAACCTTGCGCGGCTGGTGAGCCAGCCTTTCGACGCGGGCGCCGAGATCGCCGAGGCCGATCTGGACGATCTGGTGGCCACCGCCGTGCGGATGATGGACAATGTGGTGGATGCCTCGCGCTTTCCGCTGCCCGCGCAGGCCGAAGAGGCGCAGAACAAGCGCCGCATCGGTCTGGGGGTGACCGGGCTGGCCGATGCGCTGCTGATGATGGGGCTGCGCTACGGCTCCGAGGAGGCGGCGCGTCAGACCGAGCGCTGGTTGCACCGCATCGCCCGCGCCGCCTATCTGGCCTCGGTGCAATTGGCGAAGGAAAAGGGCGCTTTCCCGCTGTTCGACGCGGACAAATACCTTGCCTCCGGCACCATGCGGGCCATGGATGACGACGTGCGCGAGGCCATCCGGGACCATGGCATCCGCAATGCGCTGCTGACCTCCATCGCGCCCACCGGCACGATTTCGCTTTATGCGGGCAACGTTTCTTCGGGGATCGAGCCGGTCTTTGCCTATGCCTATACCCGCAAGGTGCTGCAGAAGGATGGCAGCCGCACCGAAGAAGAGGTGGTCGATTACGCCGTGCAGATGTGGCGCGACCGCTTCGGCGATGGCGATCTGCCCGAGTATTTCGTGAACGCCCAGACCCTTGCGCCGCTGGAACATGTGCGGATGCAGGCGGCGGCGCAGAAATGGATCGACAGCTCCATCTCCAAGACCATCAACTGCCCCGAGGACATCTCCTTCGAGGCGTTCAAGTCGGTCTACATGGAAGCCTACGAGACCGGCTGCAAGGGCTGCACCACCTACCGGCCCAATGACGTGACCGGATCGGTGCTGAGCGTGTCCGAGACCACCGAAAAGACCCCCGCCGAGTCGCCGGAACTGGCGCAGGAGGCGGCAGGCGGCGACGTGATTTACATGTCCGAACCGCTGGACCGCCCGCAGGCGCTGGAAGGCCAGACCTACAAGCTGAAATGGCCGGACAGCGAGCATGCCATCTATCTGACCATCAACGACATCGTGGTGGGTGGGCATCGCCGCCCCTTCGAGGTCTTCATCAACTCCAAGAACATGGAGCATTACGCCTGGACCGTGGCGCTGACGCGGATGATCTCGGCAGTGTTCCGGCGCGGCGGCGACGTGAGCTTCGTGGTGGAAGAGCTGAAGGCGGTCTTCGATCCGCGCGGCGGCGCCTGGGTGCAGGGCAAATACATCCCCTCGATCCTCGCGGCGATCGGCGGCGTGATCGAGCATCACATGGTGGCAACGGGCTTTCTGGCGGGCGAAGGGCAGGGGCTGAAATCCGACCCGACGGCCAAGGTCGTGGGGCTTGACGCCCCACGCGGCAAAGCCTGCCCCAGCTGCGGCCAGTACGGCATGCGCATGGTCGAAGGCTGCATGACCTGCGGCAGCTGCGGCCATTCCAAGTGCGGATAAGCAGGGTCGTGGGGATGTTTGACCCACGTCTGAACTGACCCATAGTTTGCCCATTTGGTGCGGTTTGGTGTCCACTATCACCGCATAGATTGCCCACGGGCCGATGTCGGGCGCTGTTGATGTCAGTAGAAAAGCAACGGGCCTACCCGCAGAGGGTAGGCCCGTTTTCTTTTTATCTGGCTGATTTTGAGGGATAAAATTTCTAATCCCGGTGTGTCAGCAAGGTATGGGCCTCGACGCCGAGCCCCTTAGCGACACGGTAGAGGTTGTCGATCGAGATATTCTGTTCAGACCGCTCTACAGCACTCAAATAGGTCCTGTTGAGGCCCGCCTCCTCGGCAAGGCGTTCCTGAGACCACCCTTTCTCAGCACGAAGCAGCCGCATATTGCGGGCTAGTACGTCTCTCAGGGGGCTCTTGGGTGTCCGTTTCACCCCCGATGCTATTGGCGAATGTCGGTTTTAACTCTACCGGTTTTAAGAGACATTCCGGCGCCGGATCTGGACGCCGAAGCACAGGAGAGGCTGCAATGATCATCGACTTGGTAAAACTGGAGAAACTCGCGGAAGAGATGGAGGGCTATCCAGGACTTCATTTTGAGTACTGGTTGTCAGAAGCGGGTGGCAGCGGATGGATACAGTTGCTCCCAGGAAAGACGTTGGGGATCGAGGCCACAGATCTTCCGGAAGTCGTGTCGAACGTCATGAAATTTGCAGCCGAGCGGCTCGAAATGCCTGAAGATGTGCTGCGGGCCTGGGCGGAGCTGCAGATGGGCGGCGAGCTCCCGTGCGACGCTTTGACAAAAGCGGGAAAACCCTGTCGGAACTATGCTTTGCCGAAAGACGTCGCGCCAGACCCGAGAGAATTCGACCCCGCGGCAAAGGTCTACTGCAATGTTCACCGGCGACTGCATACTTAAAGGGCGAAGCGTGCGCAGGCGGGTCTGCATATGAGGAACGATTGTGTGCTTTGGAGCCTGCCAAGTTGGGTAGGAAGCAACGTCGAAAGGAGGGTTATGGCGATCTGGTACACGGCCGACACGCACTTCGGCCACGAGAACATTATCCGCTTCTGTAAGCGGCCATTCCGATCTGCCGGGCACATGGACGACATGCTGATCGCGAGCCTCTGGGAGAGTGTCGGGCCCGAGGATGACCTATGGATCCTGGGTGACTTTGCCTTCGGTGAACGAGCGAAGGATAGCGCTTATGTCGAGCGCATTTTTTTTCAATTGCCCGGCGCGCGCCAGCACCTTGTCGTCGGTAATCACGATCTTGCCGCGACGCTGGAGCTACCTTGGGATACAGTTAGGCACATGGTCGAGATCGAGGATGGCCGCGGGGTGCCCAACACACTTTGCCACTACCCGATGATCACTTGGAACCACGCCCGGCGCGGAGCGCTTCAACTCTTTGGCCACGTCCATAATCAATGGCAGGGTTCGCGCAACGCCGTGAACGTTGGCGTGGATCAGTGGAATTTCTGCCCCGTTCGAATAGCCGATATCGAACGCCGAGCCCGAAAGCTTGCGCCGAACAAACATTGGGGCGATGTGGAGCATGGGGCGGTTCTGGAGGACTAACGGTCTCGTAAGTTCGGTTTCACAAGAATCCCTCGCAGTACGCATTCTGCTGACGTTATGAAGACGAGGCACTGGCTTCAATCTGACGCGTTTGCCTGTGGGTTCGTAAGCGCTCAGTCGTATCCCTATGCGGCGAGGCTTGACGCGGTGGTGAAGTTCCACGGCATGAGCTCGTCGATGCGGCTCTTGGGATGCCCGTCGAGCAACGCACGCAGGGTGTCGGCGAGATAGCTGACCGGGTCGACATCGCTCATCTTGCAGTTGGCGATGAGGCTGGCGAGCATGGCCCAGTTCTCCGCCCCGACCTCGTGCCCGGCGAAGAGGGCGTTTTTCCGGGTCAACGCGATCTTCCGGATCTGGTTTTCGACGGGATTGGTGTCCAGTTCCAGACGGCCATCCTCGAGGAAGCGGGTGAGGCCCGGCCAGCGCGCCAGCGTGTAGCGGATGTCTTCGGCCAGTTTAGAGGATCGGGGAATGCGCGAGAGTTGTGCCTCGAGCCACGGCTTGAAGGCGGCGATGATGGGGGCCGAGAGGGCCTGTCGTGCCGCGAGGCGGACATCGGGCGCCACGCCGCGCACCGTCTTCTCGATGGCATAGAGTTCGGCGATCTGGCGCAGGGCTTCCTCGGCGATCGGCGATCCGTCCTTTTCCAGCCGCTTCACGAACCGCCGGCGCGCCCGACCCAGTTGCCGAGCGTGGCCCGGTCCAGCGTGATCCCCTGCCGGGTGTAGATCTCGGCCTGGCGATAGAACGGGAGATGGTCGCCGAACTTCGCCACCATGACCTGGGCGATCAGCGCCTCGGTGGGCAAGCCTCCGGGCACGACATGCTCCGGTGCATGGGCCTGGGCCACCGCGGCGGAGCAGCGCCGGCAGGCATATTTGGGGCGCCGCGTGACGAGCACGCGCAGTTGGGCGGGCACGACATCGAGACGTTCGGAGACGTCTTCGCCGATCCTGGCCATCTCACCGCACCCACAGGGACACAGCGTGCTCGCAGGCTCGATGACCCGCTCGATCCGGGGCAGATGCTTTGGAAGATGTCCACGGTTGCGGTTGGGGGTGCTGCGTTCGGTGGGGCTGTCGCTCTTCAGCGCCCGCCGCGCCCTCTCCTGCGCCGCCTCCAGGACGCCCTGCGCGACCTCGACATCCTCGAGCGGCAGGTTGAACTGCTCGGGGTCGAGCTTCTCCGACCGGGGGCCGAACTTCTCGCGGCGCAACTCGCCGACGATGCTCTCCAGCCGCCGCTGGGCCTCGACCGCATCCGCCAGCGCCGCCTCGGTTTCCGCGAGGCGAGCCTTCAGGCGAGCATTCTCTTCGGCCAGGGCAGTGTCGGTCATGACCGGGGCCTGGCACATGACCCCAGGCGCCGCCATCGCCAAAGAGCACCCGAGTCATTCAGCCGCAGCTATCCCGCCAGCTCAGGCCGCCGGACACGCTCGGGACGGACAAGCCGCCAGTCGAGGCCCTCGAACAGGGCGGCAAACTGGGCCGGAGACATCTTCATCACGCCATCCTGCACCCGAGGCCAGACGAACTTCGCCCCCTCGAGCCGCTTGTACCTTGCGAGAGAATGCAGCCGCACTCGACGCA